>CAZLRN010000145.1:4274-9934 GCA_964561715.1 uncultured Spirochaetales bacterium | reverse complement strand
GCATAGATTGGCTTTTAAATCAATTTGTCCATCTAGCGATTAGCAAACTCAAAGCTCTTGCATCGCCTGCCTTATCCCTTAGTGCCGGCGAGAATGGCGCAGAAGAGCAAGCAGGGCCAGCAGGTATGCCAGACCGCCTGCGACAAAGAGCCGGGAGATGCCGAAGCCTAAAGCGATCTGAACAGCGGCAATGGAACTCAAGACGGAGGTTGTTCCGTTGGCGGCCCAGCCATAGGCTCGCTGGCCGGGATCCCCGACAAACAGCCGCAGGATCGAGGGAAACGGAAAGCCAAGCAGAAAGGAGCCAGGTAAAATGACGAGAAGAGCGGCGACAACTCTCACAGCCGGCGGCAGTCGCATCATGCTCTGTACCAGGAGATAGATCAAGAACGCCAGAGCCAACATCATGGCTGACAGAGAAACCAAAATCCGTTTGAGGTGACGTGCTTTGACTCTGTCCGATATGAATCCGCCGGCTCCCGAGAAGAGCAGGATTGCGGCGAGCACGAAACTCAGGGCCAAAACCGGATCCCCAAACAGAAATGTCATCTCTTTGATGAAGCCCATCTCCACGAACATGAAACCCGCACCTATAGCCAGAAAGTAGAGAAGCATTGATGGGGCCCTGCCTGCAGTCAGAATTACGGGCAAAAAGAGCAGCAGAAAGCTTATGATAAGGGCAAGAGCAAAGACGATCACGACAATCACCTCGCCGCTCAGAATCAGCGTGAACATCCTGCTTCCGACATCTTTCATCAGTCTTCCGAGCTTGCTCCATCTGAGGTACTGGTTGTGAAAGGGCCGATCGTCGCTTTGTGGGATCACGTTCAAAGGGTAGGCCTCGAGATAGCCGGCTCTGGAACCCAGCAGCACGGCAGCCGTTGATTCGTAGTAGTAGGGCTCATCGAGCACATGAAACCGGTTGAGCTCCTCTCGGGAAATCCCGTTATAAAAGACCAGGTCGAAGTTCCGTTCGTCGGCGAAACGCCGCAGCTCTTCGATCTGGCTCTCGCTGAACGGAGATCTGCCCGTCAAGATGGCAAAGGAATCCCAGTTGCGAACCACGACGACATGGCGACGGGGTTCGGCGATCCCTTGTGCGGCGAGAGCTGATCTGATAGAGGCCAGAAGCCTCAACGAATCCGCCGGCGGCACGAGCAATTTTCGGGAAAGCATGATCATACCATCATCTGTGAGATGTGATAGATAGGCTTTGAACGCCTCTTCGGTAAAGAGGTGCTCCTGGAAGAGGCTCTCCATTCCTGGCAAAGAGGAGCCCCAGTTTTCGATGTGGATGATATCGTATCTTTCAGCGGACTCGGCTAGATAGTTGCGAGGATTCACTTGAATGACTTCCATGGAATTCTCTGAGTTGGCGTAATGGTTTCGAACAGCCTCCGCCAGATAGGGAAGCTCTTCGATGAGGCGTACCGATTCGATCCCCGCTGTCATAGCGCAGACCGCAGCCAGACCTCCCCCTCGCTGCACGATAAGGGCCTTATCAGCTTCGGGAAACAGGCCATAGACTGTATAGCTCAGTGTATAGTCGGCAAAGCTATCGGAGGGTGTTTTTATCGAACCTTGATCGTAGAGCACGAGCTGGGCGTCTCCGTCTCGAATTATGGCCTCCTGAGCCGGCATGCCGCCCCTGTACTTGAGGCTCAGCCCAGGGGCAAAGCGGATATAGGGGCTCGTGACTCGGTCAAAGCGTCCTTTGATGGTCTCCGTCGTGTCAACCACCTGGGTATCCGGAAATCTTCTGTACTGGGAGAGGAGCTTGTACGGTGAGGGGTTGATCGCCCCCAGCGATGGCACGAAGAAGAGCGCTGCGATAGAGGCACCCACACAGACTGAAACGATGAAGAAGACCCGATTGCGGACAGAGAGGCCAATAAGCACAGCCACGGGAAGGAGGGCCGCAGAGAGAATGCTGCTTCTCGAACCAATCAGAGGTATCAGCACTATCGGCAGTAGAGCGCCGGCAGCGGATCCTGTCATGGAGGCGAAGTAGATACGACCGGAGCGCTCGCCCTGGAAGGCATAGGCGAGGGCGCTGACAAGGCCGCTGAAGAAGAAGGGAAGGGAGAAGAGCAGGAAGGTGGCAATGAGGTAGAAGAACTGCCAGAAGTCCGTGGAGAGTTTGAAGTAATCCAGGGGAAGCGCGTTCACGCACAGATATGAGATGACAGCGCTGACGGCGAAGAGAAGAACGCAGATCTCGATCTCCCGTCTGAGGGCGCGTCCCAGGCGATTTCGGGCTAAATTCAGCACTATTCCGCTGGCAGCAAAACCGAAAAGGGCGATGCTGATGACCATAAACGAGAGGTGGTACCATTGGGTTATCGAGAAGAATCGTGCAAGCAGTACCTCGTATAGGAGGGTCGAGAGGGATACGAGGAAAACCAGCGGCAGGATCAGTTGTATTTCTCCAGGGCTTTGCCGGTCATGGGTACAAATCGAACGGGCAGAATCTCACGCAGCCGATAGTCCTCGCCGGATTTCGTGACGAGCACTAAAATCTGGCCCATGTAGCTGTAGGGACTTCCAAGGGGGAGCACGAGTTTTCCGCCATCCTTCAGCTGTGCAAGCAGAGGAGGTGGAATGTGATCAACGGCTGCAGTAATCATAATAGCATCGAAGGGAGCAGCTTCCTCCCAACCGAAATAGCCATCTCCAAATCGGGTTTTGACGTTTCTGAATCCGAGATCTTCAAGCAGCTTTGTAGATCTCTTGTAGAGAACCTCTTTGATTTCTATGGTGTAGACTTGGGCTGCGATTTCAGAGAGGACGGCAGCCTGGTATCCGGATCCGGTTCCGATCTCCAGAACGCTTTCATCGCCTTCGAGGCCCAGGATTTCGGTCATAAGCGCCACGATGAAGGGCTGAGAGATAGTCTGACCCTCGCCGATTCGAAGAGGGCTGTCTGCGTAGGCGCTTCTCACTGAATCCTTTGGCACAAAGCGGTGCCTCGGAACGGTGCGCATAGCTTCGAGAACCTTCGGATCCGAAATCCCCCTGTTCTCAATCGTTTTTTCCACCATTTGCAGACGGGCTGCTTTGAATTGGGGAGGCTCCTGTCCTTGACTGAATAGAATTGGAGAGGTTAGCAGAAAAAACAGCAGGTAACCGGACGAGAAAAAACGATTCATCTTTGTCCGTATTCTATGCCGAAGTCGGCTGGCAATCAATGGAGCCTGATTTCGGCAATACATGTGTCGTCCCATTTTGTTCCCGGATAGACTTCTCTGATCTCCAATACCCCGATGATATTGGTCGCCCCTCGCGGGTCAGCGGTGAGAGTGGGCATTGTCAGCGGTTTTTTCTGGTATTTTAGTGCGTCTTCGAAGTCCAGCTCCTCTGAGGTGAGTTTTTCATAGAACGTCTTGCTGTCTATCTGGGCAACATGTTCAACACATTTGTACAGGGTCAGAGTCGCTTTCTTCAGTCTGTTGTTCGTCTTGTGGTACTTTTCGACTCCGTAACCCGGAACGATCGAGATCCACTTCGTGTTTTCCTTGATGACAAAAGCTAATTTCTGTCCGATGCCGTCTCCCTCGACCCCCTCTACCCAGGAGGTGGAAAGATCACTGTCAAAGGCCTTATCCGGCGCGTACCGAAAGGCATTTTTTTTGTCGTGCAAAAAGGTCGTTGCCAAATACGATGGGGGTGGGACATAGTCGTCGAACTCCTTGTTTCCGGCAAACAATAGATCGAGAAGATTGAGAGCGCCGGTGGAGATCTCTGCGGGTCCATGTTTTCGGATAAACTCGCGCACCTCCGCTGAGCCGCGTTCATAGATTAGGAGGATCTTTAGCTCGTCCCCTACCAAGCTGGCTTTGCCCTCTGCGACGAGAGACTCTGCATAATCGATTTTTCCGCTCTCCAAGGCGGAGTATAATGCTCTCTGATAGTGTTCGCTCACTAGATACTGGTGCGCGCCGTTTTCGAGGAGCAGATCGATCAGCGCCTTGTTACCGTGAGTAAGAGCGAGCTCAATTGGCTCGACTTCTCTGACTCCAGGCAGGGGAACATCTTGCCCGCTGTTTACGTCAGCACCAGCGTCTATCAAGAGCCTGGTGATATCTACGCTCCCGCTGTCAACCGCACACCAGAGGGGAGTACAGAAGTTCGAATCACGTTGGTTTAAGTCCACGCCCTTGGCGATAAGTTGGCTGACCTTTTGGATGTCCCCGTCTCTGATTGCTTCGACAAGGTCCCGGGTATCATCGGGTAAGCCGGGAATTGAAGGGACTAACATGAATGCAATCATGCAATAAACAATCGGTACTTTTTTCATGATGCCTCATTCTAACTTGTCTGATGAGGGCTGGCAAGGCGAACAGATTTTTGGCATCATGCAATCCTGGACAGATAGATCAAGGAGTGCCGGCAATGGAATCAATCAAAGAAGGCAAAAGGCGCCTTTTCGAAGAGGATCGTGAGACCTCCCATATCGTCTCAGAGATGCTCAGCTGTATACAGAATCGTGGAATGGATGCAGTGCGGGAATATAGCAAGAAGTTCGATGATTGGGATCCGCCGTCCTTCGAGCTGGATGATACCCAAATCCAAGAAGCCATCTCAAGGCTTCCCTCCCAAGTCATCGAGGACACTGACTTCTGCCAGCAGAACGTGAGAGAGTTCGCCCAGGCGCAAATGGAAACGCTCCGGCCGTTGGAGGTCGAAGTCAAACCGGGAATCGTTCTGGGGCATAGGCACATCCCTGTGAACTCGACGGGCAGCTATATACCCGGGGGCCGATATCCGATGTTCGGTTCGGCCCAGATGAGCATCATTCCGGCAAAAGTGGCCGGGGTCAAAACCGTTGTGGCCTGCACGCCACCGGTCAAGGGCAAAGGATTTTACCCAGCCACGATCAACGCCATGCACAAAGCCGGTGCCGACAGGGTTTTCGTACTCGGTGGGGTCCAAGCTCTGGCGATGATGGCCTTCGGTCTGGGGGATGTCGAACCGGTGGACATGATCTGCGGAGCGGGCAACAAGTACGTCGCCGAGGCCAAACGACAACTCTTTGGTCGATGCGGCATCGATCTATTGGCCGGGCCAACGGAGATCCTCGTTATTGCAGATGACGAAGCCAATCCGGCTCTAGTGGCCTGCGATCTCTTGGGGCAGGCCGAGCACGATCCGGCCAGCGGGGTATGTCTGATCTGTCTGAGCAGGAGGTTCGCTACGGAAACGATCGCCGAGCTCGACAAGCAGTTAGCCGTTTTGCCTACACGGGATGTGGCTGAGCTGTCCTGGGCCAGCAACGGGATCGTCACCGTCGCCGAAAACCGAGACGAAGCCATCTGCTTGAGTGATGAGTATGCTCCCGAGCACCTCGAGCTTCACGTGAAGGATCCTGGGTACTACACACAACGCCTCACCAATTACGGCTCCCTCTTTATCGGTGAGGAGACGACTGTAGCCTACGGGGATAAATGTATTGGAACGAACCACATTCTGCCAACGAGCCGGGCTGCTCGCTACACCGGTGGGCTTTGGGTGGGCAAGTTTCTCAAAACTTGCACCTATCAGAGAATGACGCCGGAAGCCAGTATCGAGATCGGGGAGGTTACCGAGCGGCAATGCAAGATCGAAAATATGCTTGCCCATGGAATCACCGCGCGGGTCAGGGTAGACCGCTACCGCTCCGG
>CAZLRN010000145.1:0-4174 GCA_964561715.1 uncultured Spirochaetales bacterium | reverse complement strand
ACTGTGGCTCTATAATGTCCGTATCAAATGGCAGAAAAATCAGGGGATAACACATGAGGAGAGGCGAAACGATTGTCTTCGCTGCGCTCATAGTGATATTGAGCACAGCACTTGCCGGGGCCCAGGCTCAGGAAAAGGACGAGAACGGTTTCTGGGTAACCTCGGCCATAGGCATGGATCTGAAATGGAAAGTCGAGGGTGAATGGCTTGACGTTTCTGTCTCAGCACCTACAACAGGTTGGGTGGCTGTTGGCTTCAATCCAACGGGAAAGATGAAGAATGCCAATATTATAATTGGCTACGTGCAAAACGGGGAAGTTTTC
This sequence comes from uncultured Spirochaetales bacterium, assembly GCA_964561715.1. Taxonomy (GTDB): domain Bacteria; phylum Spirochaetota; class Spirochaetia; order SZUA-6; family CAZLRN01; genus CAZLRN01. Next base: position 3,851 of record CAZLRN010000145.1, on the reverse strand, counting down.
ATGCGGGACGATTTTGGCTCAACCCTGACAAGACATCAGGCCGATGCCGATATTGGTGGAAGCCTCGATATAGGCGAACCAAGCGGGTCGGAAAGTAACGGAAAGACTGAAATCAGCTTTCGTATCAAGCTCGATTCGGGGGACGCCAAAGACCGACCACTGGAGGCTGGAAAGACCTATCGAGTCATTCTCGCCCATGGTGAAGACGGTGCTGATAACTTTGGGGCGTACCACGGCGGGAAACGCACAACGATCAAGATAACGCTGTAGCCCCTGTAGCTGCCTTAGTAGCTGGACACCTCGGAATCGGGATCAGGCGAAGCGGAATCCCGTTGCCACAGCAAGCCAGGCGATTCTAAGCACAGCGGCAAACAGTATCGGCCCCACGGGATTGCGGATGACCAGGCCGCCTAAGATGCCGCCGATGGCGCCTGTCACCAGAGACCAAACGATGAATCCCACCAGTTGAAAGACTCCGAATATAAGGTAAAAGAGTACCGATAATAAATATCCTGTGGCTATTCCCAGCGCGGCGTTTCGGACGATCTCTTTTGATCTGTACATGTCGCTAACATAATAACAGCACTGATTCGAAAGCAATAACTAATGTGACTTGTTTGACAGGGCGAGGGATCACTTGATAGAATTTTTCTATTGCCAAAATGTAAGGAACGATTCATGAAAAAAAGGATTGTTGTCTTCTCTTTTATTTTTTTCCTGACAGCCCTGCTATCGCCTGGACAAACCCTGAAGGAGCTCAGCGATCTCAAGTGGGAGGCCTCTCAGCTGCTCTACCAGGAGCACAAATACAGCGAGGCCCTGGAAAAACTGCGTGACATAGCCGAGAGGTTTCGAAAGTATGGCGAGGAGGGGCAATCGGGCCTCGCCTACACCATGATCGATCTGGCCAATTGCTACAAAGGCCTGAAAAAGCACGACAGAGCCATCGAGTATCTCGAGAAGTCCAACGGACTTCTCGAAGCAATCGGAAAGAGAGAACGCACTGCAGACAATTTCGTCTCTGTAGCGATGATCTATCGAGAGATAGAAGATTGGGAGCACGCGATCAAGTCCTACAGGCAGGCCATAACGGTAATGCGAGAGTTCGAAAAGATCCCCCAGGTTGTGGTGACTGAAAACGAAATCGGCAAGACATATTTTCAGTGGCGAAAGTACGAAGAGGCTGTCGATTCGCACGACAGGGCAATTGCGCTTTTAAAGGAGGCTTCCAGCAAGTCCTCATTCACATATGCCGACTGTCTTAATCACAGAGGCCGGGCTCTGGAGGCTCTCGGCCGGAGAGACAGAGCCCTCGAAAGCTATGAGCAGGCCCTCGCAATAGCTGAGAAGGGCAAACAGGAACGCAAGATGCTGGAAGTTTTCAAGAATCTCGTCGGCTTCTATATAGCAGGAGGTGACCAAGACAGAGCGGCTTCATATTCTGCAAAGGCTTCGGCTCTCGAAAAAAAGTTCGAAGAGGCTGAACATCGAAGCAAGATCGCTAGAGCTAAGAATTACTTCGATGAAGGCATCAAGTTTTATAATGAGAAGAACTATGAAAAGGCTCTTTACTGCTTTGAAAAGTCGCTGGGGCTATACAGTGAGCTGGGCAGCAAAAAGGATATGTCCATTCAGCTGAACCAAATAGGCCTGACCTGCGCGAAAACGGGAGATCACGATAAGGCGATTGAGTTTTTCCAAAAAGCCCTGTCCCTGGAAGAGGTGTTAGACAACAAGGGCTGCATCGGATTGCTCCTGTATAACATTGGGCGGAGTCAACAGGATCGAAGAAAGTTGAGAGAGGCTTTGAATAGTCTTGAGAAATCTCTCGCTGTCTTTGAAAAGATCAAAGACAAAAACTGGATGGCGATTCTCCATAGGGAAATTGGGAACACCTATCTTGGATTATGGCGTGGGGAAAAGGCCGAAGAGCACTACAAAGAGGCGCTTGAGGGCTTTGAAGAGCTGAGGAACAGACGAGAGATTGCCTTTTGCCTTTCTAAGCTTGGCGAGCTAACTAAGAGGAGGGGCGACCTCGAGCGAGCCTTTGAGCTACACCAGAAGGCACTGAGCATTGCAGAGGAGATTGGTGAAGAAGATGGAATCCTTGTGGGTCTCTTGTGCCTTGGACAGATTCGTGAGATTCAGGGGTACTACAAGGAGGCTATCAGCTACTACGAAAAAACTCTTCCACTGGCGCAAAAGATGGAAGACAAACAAGCATCCATCCTCTATCACACAAAAGTCGCTGAAGTGTATTTAGCATGGGGACAGTACGATAAGGCCATCGAAGCCTTCCGAACATCCCTCACGATAGCAGATCAAATCAAAAACCAAGAGGCTATTGCCGCAGTGTTGAACCAAATTGCCACCGTTTACACGGCCTGGGGCCTTTACGACGATGCAAGAGCAACTTATCAAAGGGTCTTGGATATCGGTGAGAGATCGGAAACGAAGATGCTTATTGTTGGGGCTCTCTCGAATCTTGGAGATGTTTGTCGGTTTGAGCGGCGATTCGAGGAAGCGGCGAGCTATTATGAAAGAGCTCTTCCCCTTGCCGAAGAGATGGAGCATTTAGGCAATTTGGCGGCGGTGCTTAACAACATCGGATCTGTGTATATGACACTGAAGAGGTACCCTGAATCAATTGAGTATCTGAACCGTGCCCTAGCTATCAATCAGAAGATGGGATTGAAGCTCGGAATATCGCATAGTTTGAATTACCTGGCCATGGTATACGCCGAACAAGGTCAACCCAACAGAGCGCTGGATTACTTAAAGAGAGCGCTCAGTCTCTCGGAAGAGATGGGCCACAAGAACGCGATAGCAATAGTCTTGAGCAACATAGGCAACGTCCACTTCGGTCAAGAGCAGTATGAGAAGGCGGCAGGCTATTTTATCCGATCCATCGATGTTTTGGAGAAGCTTCGCCTGACCGCAAAGGGGGCTGATAGGAGAGATTATATGGCCTCCGTGCTCAAAGTCTATGCCAGGCTTGTTTTGGCATACGTGAGGAACGGAAAGCCGACTGAGGCGTTCGACGCTATCGAGCTTTCATCGGCAAAGTATCTGGCAGAGCAGATGCTGGGAAAGCTGAATGAGGAGAATCTCGCTTTTTCAGGGATTGGATCGTTTCGGCAAAAACTGGCTGCCAAAACGGCGGTGATCAACTATTTGAACTTCGAAGGAGACGTGCTTTCTCGAGACGAAGGAGAGTCGAAGCTGCTCGTTATTGTTGCTGACCGAGAGGACATTGCGGCGGAGGAGCGCGACAAGACAGATTTCATATCCGGCTGCAGAATTTTCGATAGTGTGGTATCGGCCAGCCTTGCCGGCATCAGAGGCTTTGTCAAACATGGACCCGATAGGAGTCGAGCGACAACAGAGGAGCAACAATTCGACAATATAGTCGGCTACTACCGCAGGCTGCTCTCGAAACCTGATCCTACTAAATCGGAATCGGAGGCGTTGCACGCGATCGGAAGAAAATTATACGAGCTTCTTATCACACCAATCGAATCCTACCTGCAGGACAAAGAGGAACTCGTCATCATACCGGATGGTGTTTTGGGCATCCTTCCCTTCGAGGCGTTGATCATGCCTGACGGCCGCTATCTTGTAGAGAGATACCACATCAGATACACGCAGTCGCTGACCATATCAGAGCTGATTTCCAAGCGTTCGTATCATAAGGCTTCAAAAAAGCTTATGGCCTTTGGAGGGGCTGTCTATGATGAGCTTCGCTACGAAGGTGACATGATGCAATCAGAGAGGATGTTGGCGAATCTGCGGACAGAGACTCAGGTTGCTTTAAGCCGCGGCGAAAGCCTGCGGAACGCTTACCATTCCAT
>CAZLRN010000144.1:0-10012 GCA_964561715.1 uncultured Spirochaetales bacterium | reverse complement strand
GTACCACTCCGATCAACTCGAGCCAGAGCATATCGTGCTGGCACTCCTCAAAGATGGGGAGGGCGTGGCGGTAAAAGCCCTGCAGAGAATGAAAGTCAATATTGCAGAGATGCAGCTGGAAATCGAAAAAACAGTTCCCAAGAGGGGAGGCAGCCTTGTTTTGGGAGACGTTCCTCATTCATCTAGGGGAAAACGCCTGCTCGAGGATTCGGCCGAAGAGGCGCGGCACTTGGGACACGAGTATATTGGAACCGAGCATCTAATGCTCGCATCCGTCAAGGATAGCGGAAGCATCACCGCTAAGTATCTGGCACGCTACAATATTACACTGACGGTTTTGAGAGACATCGTAACCCGTATCACTGGTATGGGTCAGTACAGAAACTCTTCCGAATCAAACAAGCGCTCGGGCTCTTCGTCGGAGAATCGAAAGTCGACTCCGACTTTGAACGAGTTTTCTCGCGACCTTACCACCCTTGCCCAGCAGGACAAGCTCGATCCAGTGATTGGTCGTGAAGTCGAAATCCAGAGGGTCATTCAGATACTGGCACGAAGAACAAAGAACAATCCGGTCCTGATAGGAGAGCCCGGAGTTGGCAAGACGGCTATCGTCGAAGGATTGGCCCAGCGCATCGTAGGAGGCTCGGCACCGGATGTGCTTATTGGAAAGCGAGTGCTCACACTGGACCTTGCCTCCCTCGTAGCGGGCACCAAGTATAGAGGAGAGTTTGAAGAGAGACTCAAACGGGTTATGAAAGAAATCATCTCCTCGGGAAACGTAATCCTTTTTATTGATGAGCTTCATACGATCATCGGTGCGGGCGGAGCCGAGGGTGCCATCGACGCCTCCAATATGCTAAAACCCTCTCTGTCACGGGGTGAGCTCCAGTGCATCGGCGCGACCACGCTCAATGAATACAAGAAATATATCGAGAAGGATGCTGCTTTGGAGCGGCGGTTCCAGCCGATCTATGTCGATGAACCAAACGTCGAAGAAACCATCGATATTCTCAAAGGAATTGCAGATCGGTATCAGGAGTTTCACCATGTCACTTACACCTATGATGCCATCGAGGCAGCTGCCACCCTTTCACATCGCTACATCTCCGATCGCTATCTGCCCGATAAAGCCATTGATCTGATTGACGAGGCTGGTTCCCGCAGAAAGATCACCACGAACAAGCGACCCTCTGCGATCACGAAAATGGAGCAGCAGGTCGAAAAGCTCAATGCGGAAAAGAGCAATCTTGTAAGCATGCAAAACTATGAGAAAGCTGCGGCGATCAGAGACGACATTCGTCAACTCAAATCTAAAATCGAACAGAGCAGGAAAAGCTGGGAAGGAAGCATCAGGGCTGAGGAAAACCTGATCGATGTGGAAGAGATACAGACAATTATCTCGGAAATCACGGGTATTCCACTTTTCAGGATCGCTCAGACGGAGTCCCAGAAGCTGCTCAATATAGAGAAGGAACTTCACAAGAATATCATCGCACAGGACGAAGCTATCGCCATTGTTGCTGCAGCAATTCGTCGATCCAGAACGGGGCTGAACTCGCCGAAGCGGCCGCTGGGATCGTTCATTTTCCTCGGCCCAACGGGTGTCGGAAAGACTCTCCTAGCAAAGGTTTTGGCTGAGTTTCTCTTCGGTGATGAGGATGCTCTCATTCGCATCGATATGTCGGATTTTATGGAAAAGCACAACGTTTCCAGGTTGGTTGGCGCTCCTCCCGGCTATATAGGATACGAGGAGGGAGGTCTACTAACCGAGAAGATACGTCGCCGTCCCTATGCAGTTGTGCTTTTAGACGAAATCGAAAAAGCCCATCCCGATGTTTTCAACCTCCTGCTGCAGGTGCTCGAGGAGGGCCAGCTTCAGGACAATTTGGGTCATACGGTATCTTTCCGAAATACCGTGCTCATCATGACATCCAACGCCGGTGCGCGTCAGATCAGCAAAGATACTCTATTGGGTTTCCACGCCGAAGAGGGAATCATGAAGCACGACGAGATAAAAACCTCGGTGATGAGCGAGCTGAAGAAGTTCTTCAATCCCGAGTTTCTCAATCGCGTCGATGACATCGTGGTATTCCACAGTCTGACCAGAGATCATCTCAGGCTGATTCTCGAGATAGAGCTCAAAGACGTTTCAGAAAGATTGACGGAAAAAGACATTCATCTTGATATCAGGAGCAAGGTAAAGGAGCACCTGATCGATATAGGATATGACGAGAAGTTTGGTGCTCGGCCCCTCCGCCGAACTATTCAAAAAGAGGTGATGGATCCTCTATCTCTGGAGATACTCAAAGGGCGGTTCAAAAACGGAAGCACAATCATCGTGAATCTAGGCAAATCGGGAAAGATAACCTTCCGTCTGAAACACGTCGATCAAATCGGATCCAGCAAGGCACCGGAATCGGTTAGAAACTGACTATTCGCTGCAGTTTCGAAGCCACCTGCTTTGCAGGTGGTCATGGATATCGGCTGTGCCTTTTAGGCTTCGAAACTGCTTGGTAAAAGCCACCTGCTTTGCAGGTGGTCTTTTACTTAGAGCTTAGGCACCGTGGCGCGATAGAGCATCGCTGTGCCCTGCAGTGTATACTCAGAGACAGAAGCGGGAATGAGGAAAACCTGACCCTTTTGAGCGCTTAGTTCTGATGCTTCAGAAAGGTCTGTAACTGTAACCTCGCCGCTTATGACAATCCAGATCTCGATGCTCCTCTCATTTGCACCCTTGAAAGGTTTGCCATCTCGAAGATCGATCGAAGAGAGAAGAAACTCCTCGAAGGGAGCATGGTATCTCCTCTCCCCGAACTCGTTTTTATCGGGCCTGATTACTTTGAAATCGGATCGCTTGAAATTGAGGACATGCAGGAGCTCGGGAACGTCGATATGTTTTGGCGTCAGTCCCCCTCGAAGCACGTTGTCGCTGTTGGCCATGAGCTCGATTCCCACACCCTCCAGATAGGCGTGAAGCTCCCCAGCCTCCAAAGAAAGAGCCTCTCCTGGCTGTAGCTGCACGAGATTCAGCATCATGGGGGCGAGCAAACCGATATCCTGAGGGTAGTGTCGGTGCAGGGACAAAAGCCATTCGATCTCTTTCGTACGATCGTTCCTGCCTTTGGCGGCGCTCACAGCCTCCTCGATGACAGATGCTTTTTTATCCGCGGGCAAGGTCAAAAGCTCTTTGAATAACTGCCGCAGTCCCTCCGCTTCGGGATGGGCGCTGCAGGCACGGAGAATGGGCTCGAGGGATTTGCAGTCGAAATCATTCAGAAGATCCAGTATTTTTTCGAAAACCCTGAATCCCTTTAGGGCCCAAAAAGGCGTGAGCGCACAGATCACTTCGGGTTTGTGATTGCTGTCCTTGTAGTTGCGCTGGGGGGCGTCGATCGGAACCTTCTCTGAGTTTTCCCGCGCGAATCCTTCGCGGGCCTGCACAAGGTTGGGATGCGCCTGAATAGAGAGAGGGGTTGCCGCAGCTAAAACCTTGAAGAGAAAGGGCAGCTTACCTCCAAAGCGGCTGGCGGTTGTTGCTCCAAGAATCTCCGGCCCCCTTTTTTCTATCAATTCCAGCAGTGAGACAGGACCATGGTCCGTCAGCGCCTTCGAGGGAGCCTTTGGATGAGCGCCCATCCATAACTCCGCCTGGGGTCTTTCAGAAGGTGTCTTTGCTCCAAGCAGAGTTGAAATAGCCTCGCGAGAGCCCCAAGCGTAGTCCATGATCTCGTTCTCCAAAAGCCATATGTTCTGCATAGCTATCCCTCTCGCGGCTCAGTCAGTTCGCATCGAGGAGTCCCAAGATCTCGTCTACGAGGTACGAAGAGAGCATAAAGGCGGAATCGGCCTCTGAGGAGATTCCAGGGTATTCCGATTCCGATTTTTCAAAGATTTCGAGCCTGTGGCTTTTATCTCCAAGGAGATATAGATCAACTATCTTTTGTGAAGGCGTCCATTCCTTGCTCAGATACCGTGTGCATCTAAGATTGGAGAGCTGTCGGAGTAAGTTGACTACCTTCTTGCTGTCGACAGTCGCTCCAGATGGAGATTCCCAAATGGCTTCTGTCGCAGCCGTGTCGGCTCCGGATGCGCGCTCGAGTCGATGGCTTTCATCGCCTATATCCAGTCTGATTTCTTTAATCGTCGAAAAATCAAAGGAGAGCACCAGCTTGTCTCTCAGTTCCTCACGATTTCGATCAAAGGTGGAATGAAGGTCGCCTCCGGCGTGGAAGACCCTCGTGTCATCCGGAATGGCGACATAGGTGTGTTGGGAGGTTCGTGAGGAGCTGCCTACGAAAAACCTGCGAGCCACCTCTTCGTCCCGGTAGGCCGTTACCTCGATTCGAGATCCCTCGTCCAGCTCAAAGCGGTCATAATCCTTCGAGACGGAGACAAGATCTACAAGAGTGAGGTTTTGTATGGAGTTTAGAATATCCCTGAGGCGCTGCTTATCTGCCCGGTAGCTGTCTGGCAGAATTTGCCAGCTTTCGCCGGAGCGAACCAGCTCTATGTTCCCGCTTTCCTTTTTGATTTCTATTCGGTTGATATCTTCGGAGTTAAGGGCTTCGAGCTTCGGAAGCTTGTACCGCACTCGATCCCTCTCCCGCAATGCCAAGTAAAGAGAGGCTCCTATTACCAGAAGCCCAAGGACGATATACTCGAGCCTTATCTTCATGTTCGATGATACCTCATCAGCTCTTTGTAAGGCGCCTATGGTTTGCCCTGTGTTCGAATTCAGCCTGCACTCTTTTTTTCTTGCTTGTCCATCTTAGCCAGACGAGCAGACCTACTGCAATGACGATGATCGGCAGACCAGCAATATTGAAGGTTTTTACAGTGGTGCGTACTTCGGGTTTTGTTTCTCGCAGGGGATTGTATCGCTGTCCCTTACTTCTCATGACCGCGTAATCCTCCTCGCCTGTAAGATAATCGAGCAGGTTCAGGATGAACGTCGCATTTGTATTGGAACCTTCTTGATCGAGAACGCTATCCCCTAGAACTTCAGTGGTTCCAATAACGAAGATTTTACCGGTCTTGGTTTCCGGGATGAACTCTGTCTCGGCTTTGATTTCATCCTTCGGAAAAACGGTGACCCCTTTTCCCTCCTCCGCTTGGGTTTTCGATTTGGAGGTTGGTCGGACCGGGATCTCCCTATCTTTGAAATAGCTGGTAAAGTAGCCCTCCAGGAGGTAGGCCAGCTTTCGAGGGCCCTTGTTTTCTTCTGCGGATGGCGGCTGAATCATTAACGGATTGTACAGGTTGATATTCTCTGATACCTCCCACGATTGCGGAGATGACGAAATGAGAAGAGTCGGAACAAATCCATCTCCCTCCTCTCTTTCGAGCTCCAGAGGGGAGATATTGAGCATGACAAGACCCTTGATGTTCTGCATGAAGGGCTTCTCGCGATTGATACCGTCGGCGCCTATCTTGGGTGCAAAATAATAAGGAATCTCCTGTATCCCGCCAGTAGTCGATTGTCTCCGCTGCACAAAACAGTTGAGATCCATCACATAAGATTTTTTTACAGAAACACCGTAGTGTCGCAGCAGGTCATCCAGACCCGTTTGGAGCGGGATGTAAACGGGCTGGCTCCCAAAAGGCGATCTGGGATCGCCCTGTCTGGGCAAGAACTCGGTATGGGTGTCAACGAAAAAGGCGACGGAGTTGCCCTTCATGATGAACTGATCGATCTGGAAGAGAGCGTAGTCATCGATCTTTGCTCTGGGACCGGCGATGATGAGTGTGGCCAAACCCTCGGGCAGATCCTCCTGCTCCAGTGTTATCTCCTTGATCGTGTAGCTTTCAGATACAATTCTGTTGAAGTTTTGCAGGCTCGCGCGTCTGCCCATTTCGCCGCTATCGCTCCCTTGGGAGACCTTTAGTGAGTCAAAGTCAGTCAGAATGCCTATCTCTTTGTTGATTCCTATGAGCCTCTCGACGATGCTCTCGATCTGCGCATCCAGTTTCTTGGGGTCTTGCAGCTGGTATCCAAATATGCCTCGGCTGATCAGCCTTATTGTTACGCTGTCTCCTTTATAAGAAACAACGACAGATGCATAAGCCTCTTTTCTCTCCTCTCTCCCTTTGGTTACCCTTGTCAGTATCAGTGGTTTGAGGTGTTCGACGAACGGATCGCTCTGCGAAGTGGGATCCGAATGTACAAAGTGCAAGCGCCCGTAGCTTCGCTTATTGAGCTCTTCTACGACACTTTCGATCTCCTGCGGGAGAGCCCGGAGATTGCCCCCCAGTTCGTAGAGTGATGAAGAGAGGACGAGTCGCACTTCGATATCTTCGTCTAAAGCGAGAAGGGCGCTGCTTTTAGCGGCGAGCCGCCTTATCATGCTGGTCATGCGATACTCCAGATTCTCGGCCGAAGTCAAGGCGGGAATGGTTTCGACCATGTCACCGTGAATAAAGGCCACTCCCATATAGGCACTCTGAAGCGTAACTTCGTCTCTTTCGATGTTCTGAATTTGGATCGGGTAAATCGAATAGTTGTGAGCCGATTCCTCGAATTCTTTTACCTCTTTGCTGCTAGAGCTCCCCTGATTGTCACTGGAGTAGTCGATGGATTCGATCGCATAGTTGAAGTATTGATTCCCGGCGAGAGCATATTCCTCCATAAGATCCCGAAGTTGCTGTTCTATATTGTTGTAGGGCTGGGGAAGGTTCTTCGAAAAGAAGGCCTTGATGGTAAGCGGTTCCTCCAGGGAGGCTACGAGACTTTTGCTGATGGGGGAGAGAGAGTGGATCTTCCTGGCTGTGAGATCGATTCGAAAGAATAGCGATGTGAACACCAAATTGAGAAGAATGACAACCACGAGATAGAGGGCGAAGCGTAAGCCTGTAGAAATATGAATCTCAGTTCCGGAGCGCTTCATCTCACCCTCTCTCCTTTACAAGGATATGAGTGCCATAGAGGGCTATGAAGCTGACGCTCAAAAAATAGGCCAGGTCGCGGCTGTCCAGAATTCCTTTTGAAATATTTCTGAAATGATAGTCCGCGCAGATGAACTGAAGGAATCCTGTGAGTCCTGTTGGTAATAAGAATAGCATTTTATCGACGATGGCGAGAAAGAAACAAATTGCGGTCCCGATTATGAATGCAACGATCTGATTTTTCGTGAGAGACGAAGCCAGGACTCCGATAGAGCAGAAGCTTGCCGCGAGTAGTATCGCGCCAATGTATCCGCCCACTACCGGGCCCCAGTCCAGGTCGCCTAGGAGAGTGATGAAGATCGGGTAGGAGAGAGTAGGCATGAACATGATGACAATAAAACCGAGAGCAGCCGTGAATTTGCCCAGCAGGATTTCCAGCTGCGTCACCGGAAGCGTCAGCAGGATCTCGAACGATCCGCTTTTCAGCTCTTCCGCATAACATCTCATAGTGATAGCAGGGATCGCAAAGGTTAAAACTATCGGAAGCATTGCAAAAAAGTCTCTCAGGTCGGCTCTGCCGGCAATAAAAAAGACGGAGAAGAAAAACCAACCCGTTATGATGAGGAAGAGCGCTATTACGATGTATGCTATAGGGGAGAGGAAGTAGGACTTGAATTCCCGCTTGATGATGTATGTTACAGATCTAACCGTCAAATGAGCCTCCCGAGTTGCTCTGCATCAATCATTCTGTCGAACCGAAGGATCGACCTCCTTCCTCCCCTGATTCTTCTCCTCCGTAAGGGTCAGCTCACGAAAAATATTCTCGAGAGACTTTCGTTCCTTCTGAAGCTCAAGTAGAATCCAATCCTTCTCTTTGATCCTGCGATAGATCTCGCCTCTGAGATCCTCCAAACAGTCGATCTGAACTCTTATGGGATTTACCGCCGAATCAATCGTTTCAGTGGATTGCGCCTGGATTATGCTATCGATTCCCTCTATGGTGGATAGGTAGGATTCGATTTCGCTGTATTCTGCCCCTAAGAGAGATAGGTAGATGCTCATTGCTCCGGGGCTCGATGATCTGAGTGTATCAGTTGTACCGTCGGCTACGAGCCGCCCTTGGTTGATGATAACAATGCGATCGCAGGTAGCCTCCACCTCGCTCAGGATATGGGTAGAGAGGATGACCGTTTTTTTGTGCCCGATCTCTTTTATGATGGACCTGATTTCAGCTATCTGATTGGGGTCGAGTCCCGAGGTGGGCTCATCCAGAACGAGTATCTCCGGATCGCTCATCATCGCATGAGCGAGCCCTACTCTCTGCTTGTACCCCTTCGATAGCTCCCCTATGGACATGTGCATCACCTCATTTAGTCCACAGAGATCAGCAAGCTCGTGCAATCTCTTCAGTTTCTCCTCGCCGAGCAAGTTTCGGATCGATGCCACATACATGAGATAGTCGAAGACCAGCATATCCGTATAGAGAGGAGCCGATTCCGGAAGATAGCCAATGAGTTTTTTTACAGGCAGCGATTCGCGGGTGATATCGTGCTGCTTGACTTTGACCGTACCGGATGTTGGCCGGAGGTAACACGTCAAGATTCTCAGCGTCGTGGTTTTGCCGGCCCCATTCGGGCCGAGTAATCCAAGAATCTCACCGGATCGAATATCGAAGGATAGATCATTTACCGCACAGGTCGAACCATAGTATTTGGTGAGATTTTGAAAGCTGATCATCTTTTAGGAAAATTAAGAATACGGGGGAGAATTGTCAAGAACTGAAACTAATCCGTGTGTGAGAAACCTCCCCTATGCCCTGCGCCTCCGTGTGCTAGGCCTTTTTGGAAACGTAGTCTCTGTATTTTTCGGGATCAGCCCTGAAAGCGATCAGTGAGCCGCTGCCCTGGCTTTGGGCTCTCTTTAGGGCATTGAGAGATTCGGTCAAAAGCGTCGCACCATTGACGAGCCGGCCATTTCTGCTGCTCAATCCCACGGACAGCGTTACCGAGCCCTTCAAATCCTCGTCCGAATCGATCCGATTCTGGAATAGTTCGAGCCTGGAAATTCCCATATCGAGATCCGTATCCGGTACGATCAGAGCGTACGATCCCTCCCTGTATTCAAAGGCCAAATCCTGAAAGGTGAACTCCTCCAGCAGCATCCTCGCAATTCTCGCGTAGACCGCATCTCTGCGGGAGAGAGAGCTGTAGTTGTCAATGGAGATCAGGGCTAATATGAGGTCCTGATCCGTGGCCGCTGCTCGATCGATCTCGAATTTGATTCGCTGGGGCAAATGGTCGCTCCACCCCAAGCCCGTATCCGGCGAAAAGAGTTGCACAGAGTTTCTTCGGTGTCTGCTCTGGGCTTCGGCCTGTTCGGGGTATTTCTCCCCCGGGGACTCGGATGGACGGCCGAGTCCCGTCTGCCCGAGTCCCGACCTACCGAGCCCCATCCGCGCAGCGCTCTGCCTAGATGGGCTGCCCTGGCTCCCTGTCGGAATAATCAGAAGCACGATACAGGTTGCAACAAAGAACACGAATAGTATGATGAATGTCTCTTTTAAAATTGGAAAAAGATCGGCTTTGCCGAAGACAACGAAGAGCCCATCGAGGAGGAGTTTCTTCTCTGATCCCAATAGAGGTGCATTCAATACTGCCGAGCCTATTGGTTGATTTTTGTAAATCGGACTTCCCTCCCACAGTTCCTGTATTCTATTAGCGCTATTGAGATAGTGCTGACTCCTTGAAAAGACATAAAAGAGACCGTCAGCTTTCGTATAGATAGCTACCAGGAGAAGCCGTGGCTCTTTTGAGATTTTCTTTCGAATTTCGCTGAGAAAGGTTCCCGACTCGAAGCTCCGAGTGCTCAAATAAAGCGAAGACGAGAGCTTATTGAGCTCTTCGAATTGGGTTTTCGCTGCAGTGAAGTTGTGATCCCATCGAGTTTTCACTCTAATGGCGGTAATCGAAATAAGAGCAAGGGAAAATACTATACAGAAAACAAGGTATCCTGTTAATAATTTTTTGCCCATACTACTATTATTGGCATTATATTTAGATTGTAAATAGGTTTTTCAGGCATTCGTATCTCTCCGTTTACGAACCACGCAGGAAGGCGCTATGAATATTAA
>CAZLRN010000143.1:0-10019 GCA_964561715.1 uncultured Spirochaetales bacterium | reverse complement strand
ACCCATCTGCTCCGCATGCGAGGCGAACCATTGGGTGGCGCTCTTGAGCGAATCCTCCGCCGGCTTCGCCACTACAGCTCCGCCGTCTCTCTGAAGCTCGATATAACCAAGTGCCTGGAGAACGACAATCGCCTCACGCACTGCAGAGAGATCGACTCCGAGTTTCTTTACAAGCTCGTTCTCCGATGGAATCATCTGCCCTTCGGACAAGCCTTCTGCAGCAATGAGGTCTCTGATCCCTTGAACGGCCGTTTCGATCGTAGCGATTTTTTCGATAGCGTTCATACTTGCCTACCCCTCGGTTATACGGATACAGCTATACATTTTTAAAATTCGGTCTACAGCTCTCAACTTATTAATACTAATAATTGGGGATTTGTTTAACTATTATTTTTATTCGTTCAGGTTAGGTTTTATAGAAACGAAACGCTTGTGTCAATGCCGGTGTGAGAGGCCCATGCCTGCGCTGCCCTGCGCATAGGAATGGGCTTGGAATGGGCTTGGGCGTAGGAACGCCTCCGCTGCGCTGCCCATAGGAATGGGCTTGGAATGCGCTTGGAATGGGCTTGGGCGTCAGAACGCCTACGCTGCCCGGCCTTGACAGATTGATCATGCCTCTTTATTGTGAAATCTGTTAATAATCTCTTTTTAACATAATCCTTCAAAGAAAAGGAAAACGTCATGAGAGGAGCAAGAGTTGTATTGGCGGTGGCTCTCGTTCTCCTGCTCGTAGCGGGTGCAGCTTTCGCCACGGGCAAATCGGAAGAGGGCAAAGACAAAATGAAGGCGGGTTTCATCTATGTCGGGCCTGTTGGGGACTATGGGTGGTCCCACGCTCACGATGTTGGGCGTAAGTATGTCGAGCAAAAGCTCCCCTGGCTGGAAACGATTTATGTCGAATCAGTACCAGAGGCGGATTCTGCCAGAATTATCGACCGCTTGGTCCAGGAGGAGAAGTGCGACGTTATTTTCACGACGAGCTTTGGCTACATGGACGACACCGTTAAAGCTGGTGAGCGCTACCCGGATCAGATTTTTATGCATTGCTCGGGATTCAAGAATGCCAAAAATGTTGGTACGTATTTCTCCGAGCTCTATCAGATGTATTATCTAAACGGACTGATGGCAGGCGCTCTCACCAAGAGCAACAAAGTCGGCTATGTGGGCGCCTTCCCCATCCCGGAAGTCGTTCGCCACATCAATGCGTATGCGCTCGGCGTCAAAGATGCAAATCCTGACGCTCGAGTCCATGTCCGTTGGATCTTCTCGTGGTACGATCCGGCCAAGGCTCGAGAAGCCGCCGAAGCCCTCGTGGCGGACGGCATCGACGCACTGGCCTTCACCGAAGACTCTCCGGCTGTCATAGAAGTCGGTCAGTCTCATTCCAAAGCAGGCAAGCTCGTCTACTCCTTCAGCCATTACAGCCCTATGCAGGAGTTCGGCCCGGATTCCTGTGTTTCCGGCCAGCTCGTTGATTGGGGCATCATGTACGAAAAGATCCTCAAGGATATCCACGAGGGGACCTGGAGCAATGAGGATCTATGGTGGCTTGCCAAAGAGGGCGCTGCCAAACTCGGCGGAAGCTTCGATGCTCCGATCAATCCCAAATTCGTCGACGATTTGAAGGCCGTAACCGTAAGCACCCCCGATCTGGGAACCATGAACGCTTACGACCTCGTCATGAAGCGCTACGAGCAGATGAAGCAGGGCAGAGAGGGCTTCGATTGCTTTGTCGGTCCTATTAAGGACAACAAGGGAAACCTAAAGATCAAAGAGGGTGAAATGGGTTCGAAGGAACATCTCCTGAGCTTCGACTACTACGTCGAGAACGTCGTGGGAGACATCCCAAGATAGGTTAGCCCTGACCAAAAGCAGAGATTGCAGCAACCCGGTTTCGCGCGTGAGGTTATGAGTGCCCAGGATCCAAAAGCTGGAGATGGCCAGCATCTCCAAATCCTTTCAAACGGTCGCCGCTAATCGCAACATCCACCTCACCGTCGAGTCGGGTGAAATTCTAGGGCTGCTGGGCGAAAACGGAGCCGGGAAAACGACCCTCATGAATATTCTCTACGGCTTGTACACAGCCGATGAGGGAACGATACGCATCAACGGAGAAGCGATCAGACTCAACTCCCCAAGGGATTCTATCCGATTGGGTATCGGCATGGTTCATCAGCACTTCATGCTGGTCCAGAACCATACGGTAGCCGAGAACGTGGCTCTCGGATACGAAGAGGCGTCATTTATCAATCCAGTCAGAATCGTGCAGGAGAAGCTTCTCGAGTTCTCGAAACGATACGGACTCAAGGTGGATCCCAAAGTCAAGATCTGGCAGCTCTCGGCAGGGGAGCAGCAGAAGGTTGAAATCGTCAAAGCTCTCTTTCAGGGCGCCGACCTTCTGATTCTCGATGAACCGACCAGCGTGCTGACGCCCCAGGAATCCGAAGAGCTATTCACCGTCCTGCGCAGGATGACTGCGGAAGGGCACTCAGTGATTTTTATAAGCCATAAGCTGGAAGAGGTTCTCAGCATCTGCGACCGCGTAGTGGTATTGAGAAAGGGCCAAGTCGTGGGCCAAGCCACGACGAATCAGGTGGATAAACACGCCCTGGCCAGGATGATGGTCGGCCGAGAAATCCTCTTCGATCTCCACAAAAAGGAGATGAAACGGGGAGCCGCCGCCTTGAGAGTCGAAGGAATTACGGTCGAAGGCGACCGGGGCCAGGCGGCTGTGCGAGATGTCTCTTTTACGATATACCAGAACGAGATCTTTGGAATCGCCGGAGTCTCTGGCAACGGACAGAGGGAGCTTATCGAAGCAATCACCGGTCTACGTCCTGTGGAGAAGGGCTCGATAAAAATCGGCGGCAAGGAGATAGGCGGAAGCTCGGCTCGAAGAATCAGCTCGGCCGGAATTGCGCATGTACCGGAGGAACGTATCAGATTCGGTGTCGTGCCAAATCTGTTTGTTTACGAAAATGCAGTACTGAAAAAGCATCGCAGCCGCCTGTTTTCTGGTTCGCTCTTCCTCGACTACGATCGCATCAAGAATCATACTCGTCAGTTAATAGATCACTACCAGGTTTCGACTCCCTCTATCAGCGTGCCGCTCAAGAACCTCTCCGGTGGAAACATCCAAAAGCTGATTCTGGGTCGGGAAATCGCCGGAGATCCCTCTCTGCTTGTTGCAGCGCACCCGACATACGGTCTCGATGTCGGCGCTACAGAGTACATTCGCCAGCTACTCCTGAAGAGACGAGAGAGAGGCGGAGCTGTGCTGCTCGTCTCCGAGGATCTCGAAGAGATATTCGAGCTCAGCGACCGAGTCGCCGTCATGTACGAGGGGGAATTGATGGGAATCATGTCTGCCGGCTCTGCGGACACCAGAGACATCGGCCTCATGATGACGGGATCGAAAAAGCAATCCAAAATGCAGACTCAATCGTCATGAGAATCCGAGTGCAGAGAAGAGAAGAAATCAAATCCTCTTTCTCCTTCCTCATACTGCTTCTCTCTCTGTTTGGAGGGCTCGTAGCCGTTGGAATTGTTTTCGCCATTAATAGGATAGATCCCATTTATGCGCTTTGGAAAATTTTCGGCGGCTCCTTTGGCAGCATGTACGGCTTTAAGGAAACCGTCACAAAGGCAATCCCGCTTATTTTGATCGGAGGCGGTTTGACCCTGGTTTTCCGCGCCAAGTTCTGGAACATTGGAGCTGAGGGGCAGCTGCTCTTCGGCGCAATCTTCGCCGGCTGGATCGGGCTCAGCTGGGGCCCCCATTTACCCGGCTCGATCGTGATCCCAGTGATGTTCCTTGCCGGATTTATCGGAGGGGCGAGCTGGGCATTTCTCCCGGCTCTGCTCAAGGTCCGTTTCGGTGTCAACGAGGTCATCTCTACGCTCATGCTCAACTATATTGCGGCTGAGTTTCTCACGCTGCTCATTGTCGGGCCGTGGAAAGGCAAAACTCAACAGGGATTCCCGTACACCGATGATCTGGGCCCATCCGCAACCCTTGCTCTCATTCCCGGCTCGCGCATTCATTTCGTAACCCTGATAGTCGCGGTTCTTGGCGTCTGTGTGCTGTTCTTACTCGTTTATTACACTAAGTTCGGCTATGAGCTTCGGGTCATCGGCGAAAACCGTGACGCCGCTCGATACGCGGGAATTGATTTTTTGCGGGTCACGCTTCTCATGATGATCGCGAGCGGAGGCATGGCTGGACTGGCTGGTGTCGGCGAGGTTGCGGGCATTCACCATCACCTCACCTACCCCGTGGCAATCTCTTCAGGTTACGGCTACACGGCGATTATTGTTGCATGGCTGGCAAAACTTAATCCGCTTGCCTCGATACTCTCCGGGATATTTTTTGCCGGAATATTGGTGGGGGGTGATGCCATTCAGATTTCGCTGGGATTGCCAGCGGCGACGGTTCACATCTTCAACGGTGTTCTCCTCTTCTTTCTCATCGGGGGTGAATACTTTCAGAACAACCGAATCGTCATCGGCAGATAAGGCGGGTTTGTGGATTCGATTATTGTTTCTGTTCTAAACAGAACCATCATGGCGGGCACTCCGTTGCTTATCGGGACTCTTGGGGAAATCGTGACGGAACGCTCCGGGGTGCTCAATCTGGGGGTCGAGGGCATGATGTCTATCGGCGCCGTTGCCGGATTCATCGTGGCCTTCACGACCGGCAGCCCCTTGCTCGGGCTGGTCGGCGGCGTCATTGCCGGTGCCATACTCTCTTTGATTCACGCCTACCTCTGCATAGACCTGAGAGCGAGCCAGGTTGTCTCAGGGCTGGCCCTCACCATGGTTGGATTGGGGATCAGCGGGATGTGGGGAAAACCATTTATCGGCAAGCCTCTTGCCACCAAGATCGAGGCAATCAAAATCCCTCTGCTCGGAGACATACCTTACCTCGGCAAAGTCCTCTTCGAAAAGGACATCTTCTTCTATTTCTCCGTCCTTCTTGGCTTGGCTCTCTGGTTTCTCCTCTCCCGAACCAAATGGGGCATCGAGGTGCGCTCAGTAGGAGAAAATCCCCATGCATCGGAGGCCCAGGGGGTGAATGTATCGGCCCTCCGATACGCCTGCGTGGTTATAGGAGGGGCCTGCGCTGGAATGGCGGGAGCGCATCTTTCCCTCTCTTACAACAATTCATGGGCCGAGGGACTGACAGGGGGTCGAGGCTGGATCGTCATAGCCTTGACGATTTTTACGCTTTGGAATCCGCTTCGGGCTTTTATCGGGGCTTTTCTCTTCGGAGGGATCTTTGTGCTTCAGTATCTGCTGCAACCGCTGGGAATCCCACCCAATTTTCTGGGCATGCTTCCCTATATCGCAACCCTGGGAGTGCTCTTGGCGGGCGGATTGAGGAAGGGGCAGCGATTATTTGCTGCTCCCGCAATGCTTGGAGAGCCCTATACAAAGGGCGGAAGATGAAGGATCAAATCAATTTGTCGTGCTCATCGATATCGATTGCGTCCCAGGGATAGCAGATCCAGGTGTCTTC
Source organism: uncultured Spirochaetales bacterium (assembly GCA_964561715.1). GTDB lineage: Bacteria > Spirochaetota > Spirochaetia > SZUA-6 > CAZLRN01 > CAZLRN01. The sequence goes on along the minus strand of CAZLRN010000143.1, from coordinate 4,501 downwards.
CACCTCTTCGCCCACAAAGTAGTGGCGTATCCCCTGAGGGAAGGCGCCGCGCTTGGTCTTGCGCTTGTTGTGCAAAACCATAACAGCTATCTCTTTGGGTTTGTGACGAAGCAGTTCCTTTAAGCAGTACTCCAAGGTTGTACGGGAATCATCCACCTCGTCGACGAGCAGGATTCGTTTTCCAAACAGCTTTTTCTCGACCTCGTCGATCCACTGAATTGTCTGCGGTCTGTCCTTTGGCTTGTTATCCTCGTCGCTGTAGTACTTTATGGCCACCGTAAAGATGGGCTTTTTGAGAAAGGTTTTGAGAATTCGAGCCGGAATGAAGCCACCCGTTCCGATCGCAACGGTGACATCGGGATTAAAATCCGAAGACGCCACCTCTCGGGCAAGCCTCCTTACCATTTTGTGTATAGAGTTATACGAGATGTGATACTTGAAATCCCTGACCGATTTTTCCGGAATACTCTCGCTTCGCATGAAACCCCCTCTCGAGTCACTTTATTAGAAGCACGGCAAAAGGTAAATCGGCTTTCGGCACCGATTGCCGACATCAAAACGAATAATCGCTTGCATTTTGCCATTGCAGCGACTATAACATAATTAGTGCGACTCGATAGCTCAGGACATTCCCAATTGAAAAAAATCCTCGTTGTCGACAATCATCCAGTCATGCTGCAGTTTATGGCGCAGCTTCTCGAAAAAGAGGGCTACATCGTGCTGACCGCCGAAAACGGATTAGCCGCATTGGATCTTCTGCAGCACCACGTCCCGGATGTAGTTTTTGTCGATCTGGTTATGCCCAACATAGATGGCACCGAGTTCTGTCGAATTGTGAGAGGCTTTCCGAAATTCGACAAAACCAAGCTTATCATCTTGTCGGCGATAGCGGCGGAGCAGCCTTCGAACTTCGAATATCTGGGCGTAGCAGCCACGATTGCCAAGGGACCATTTAAAAAGATGGGCGATCATGTCCTGGAGGTACTCGCGCAGCTGGAACAGGGCAGCGATTCTTTGGACTCCACTGCGATCAGGGGAATCGAAGACGTGCATGCCCGGCATATCACATCGGAGCTCCTGGCGGTACGGCAGCATTTTCGAGTCGTGCTCAACAGCATGAATGAAGGCATCGTAGAAATTTCCGGGGATGGGCGCATTGTATACGCCAATCCGGCGGCAGTAGGGCTGTCTGGACTGCCTGGCGAAAAACTTCTGGCTTCAAAATTTGCAGAAGTTTTCCAGGAAAGGGATCGTGACAAGATCAACGGACTGCTGGACTCAGTAAGCTCTCCAGCCGACCTCCCGGCGCCGGGGGCAACTTCAGATAAGGTGATCGTCGAAATAAACAACCGGCAGCTCGAGATCAGCATCTCACCCCTTTGGAACGATACCAACAAGGCAATCGCCTTGATCGTTGATATTACGGAGAAAAAAAGATTCGAGCTTCAGCTGCTGGAAGCTCAGAGATTGGAGTCTATTGGAACGCTGGCGGCTGGAGTGGCTCACGATTTCAACAATCTGCTCATGGGAATTCAGGGCAATACCTCGATAATACTGATGGAAGTCGATGAAACCCATCCCTACCACGAACGACTGCAAATGATCCAGAACCAAGTCGAACGGGCCAAGCAGCTCACAAATCAGCTACTTGGATATGCCCGCAAGGGCAAATATAAAGTGCAAGTCTTCAAGTTGAATCCCCTCATCGAAGCAACCGCAGAGACCTTTGGCAGGACGCGAAAGGATATCACCATTCACCTCAATCTGGCCCCCGGGTTGCTCGAGGTAGAGGCAGATCTAGGCCAGATCGAGCAGGTTTTGATGAATCTCTTTCTCAACGCCTCCGACGCAATGCCCCGGGGAGGCGATCTACATATCGAAACAAAGAATGTGAGCCACAAGGATATCATCTCGGCCTTGTACAATCCCAAACCAGGCAAATACGTAGCGTTAAAGGTGAGCGACACCGGAATAGGCATGGACAAGGATACCCAAAAGCGAATCTTCGAGCCCTTCTTCTCGACCAAGGAGATGGGCCGCGGCACGGGATTGGGGCTGGCGTCCGTCTATGGCACTGTCAAGAGCCATGGAGGATATATCGAGGTTGAATCACAGGAGCAGAAAGGAACAACCTTCAGAATATACCTACCGGCTAGTAACGAGACCTCGAAAAGGCCGGCTCCACCTAAGAAGAGAGCGAAGCGCCTCAACAAGGGAACGGGAGTCGTACTTCTGGTCGACGATGAGGCCGATATTCTGAATGTAGGCCGAGATCTCTTGACAGCCCTCGGCTACGAAGTTCTGGAAGCCCATAGCGGTCAAGAGGCTTTGCAGATCTATTCTGAGTCGCATGAGAGGGTCGTCTTGGTCATCCTCGATATCATCATGCCCCAAATGGGAGGGCACGAGACCTTCGAAGGATTAAAAGCCATCAATCCTTCTGTCAAGGTGCTTCTCAGCAGCGGCTACAGCATCGAGGGTGAGGTAAGCCGAATTCTCGACAGGGGAGCTAAAGGCTTCATACAAAAGCCCTTTACCCTCGAAGGCCTCGAAGAGATAATTCAAGCCATACTGGAATCCAAATGAATTTCAGCGATCAGGCTCTGAATCTGGGGCTGGAGCTCGAGGATTACAAATCCCTCGTCGAGTTATTTCACCAAACCACTTCGGATGACTTGAAAACCCTGGAAGTGGCGATCACCGAAAAAGACACAAGCCGTGTAATGCAGATTTCCCACCACATCAAGGGCGTTGCGATCAATCTAGAGCTACACGAAATCGCAGCGGCTGCGAAGAGAGCGGAGCAGTGCGCCAGGCACGATGATCTTGATGAGGCTTTGCGGGCAGCTCAAATAATCGAGGCGGAACTTTCGGCAATAGCCCGCGAGCTGGGGTGAGGAGCACACCGTCTTTACTCCGACAGCAAGCTGACCTCCGCCTCTTGCATGCCCTCGCGGATAGCTCGCAGCCTCTCCATTGTAGCTCCATCGTAGAAACCGAAGGAGAGACCATCGACGCCTGCAAGGGACAGCACCTTGATGCCCAGCCGGATCAGCTCAGGAGTCGCTTTGGCACGAGGGGCGATCGCACCGATGATGGTTATATCCTCTTCGGCCTGTCTGCGGATGTTCGAGAGCCATCGGTATTTGTTCTTGACCTTCTCTTCGTCTCCCGTCTGTTCGGCGTAATCCATGAGCCGAATCGAATCCAGGTATTGGGCTGAACGAGTGAAATCCTGGCCCACGTAGTCCGGCCTCGGCCAACAGGTGTTGTAACGCAGGTCGATTCCAGGTTTGGCGGCGTGAACTGCCTCGGAGATTTCTTTGAAATATCGGGTGGTCGAATCGCAGCGAAATTTGAGCCAGGCGTAGAACTCCGGATTCTCGAGCAGGAACATCACATCCGAGGCATCCGACCGCTCGATAAGCATATAGTGCTCATTGTCCTCCAGTGATTTGCGAAGCATGATATCCGCGTACCGGAGCACCACCCGTTTCATAGCGTCCCAATCGAGACCCTGCTTCCGTGCCTCCTTCTCGCAGTTGTCGCAGAAACAGCCTCCCAGGGTTACTCCCAGAATCGAGTGAAGTGCCGCTATTCCCTCATAATACAGGTAGGTGCAGGCCTGAATCATCTCTATATCGTAGTTAGTGGCCAGATCGACCATCATCGCCGAGACATAGGCCCGGGCATCGGGACTGTTCCAGCAGAGCAGCTGCCCGGCGTGGGTGTTGTTACGCCCCGGCACAATCGGCCTCAAGGCGTTGCCGTAGATGTCTCGTTGGATACAGTCCGAAAACTCCGAAACCGCCCTCTTCTTGTCCAACGGGGTATGGCTGATCTCAACCGCGGGTTTCATGCCGCGCTTGCGCAGGGCCTTGCAGAAGAGCTCGAGCCAGTCGGTCCCTTTGAGAAAATCCAAATCACTGGTTCGTGGCTCGATTCGCGAGTTCTTGTACATCTTGGGATCCGGCTTCCAGTATGCCCGGCTGTCCTCGGCGAGATAGCGCTTGCGAGCGGGATTGTGATGGTAATAGTTGTCATGAAGGGGCCGCTTTTCGTGGTGCATGACGCCCAGCATATAAGCGGCGTTGCAGCCCGCCTGCTCCTGGAGGTTATCCAGGATCGTCTCTATTCCCTCATCATGTATATCCCAGGGATAGATACCTGTTGTCAGCTCTTTCCAGTATTTCACTTTGCTCTCCTTATGCAATTCCGGCTCAATTTCGTGTCATTCTAACAAAATTTACTCAAATTGAGGTGAGCCGGAATTGCTACAAGCTTGCTCCGCAAGCTGCTTGCGGAGCAAGCAGTTGGCATGCATGGAGAATTAATATAATAAGCTTTGGGTTGTGGGCGCAGCCAACGATATGAATAACTGTAATCCAAAATCGGATAGGTTCTTTTCCCGTCAGGTATGACCGGAATATCCGGGTCGTCGTAGAGTGACTAAGCCTTTTCCAGGGCCTCATTCACATCGGTGAAATGCTCGGCCCTATAC
>CAZLRN010000142.1:0-10036 GCA_964561715.1 uncultured Spirochaetales bacterium | reverse complement strand
GGCAGCTTGGCCAATAGCTTGCGAAAAGCGCTTCGAAGAGCCTCTACGTCGTCAAAGGAATCAAAAGTATCTCCGGAGAGCAGGAGATACGACACGCCGCGGCTGCGGGCTATATCTACAATCTCTTCGAGCACGCCGAGAGAGTACGCCTTCTCAGAGACACAGAGATGCAGATCAGCTGCATGGAGAATTAGCAACGCCCCTCCCATTCGTCAGCAGCCGTCGTACCGACGGTAGCTGCCGTACCGACGGCAGCCGTCGGTACGACAGCAGCCAACGACGCGCAGATATAGTTTTCCGGATCTCGAACCCAGGCTACCAGTGCAGGTTTCTCACCGGTGGGTATGCCTTGCGCACGGCGATTGTCAGAGGAATTCCGCCGATAATGCCCACTAGGCTCTGAATGACGTTCATCGGTACCTCGACTAGAGCTCTTCCAAAGCCAACCATGAAAATCTGAGCCAGCAGGTAACCACCGCACAGGATAGCGGTGCCTGCAAGCGCGGCGAGAATCCATTGTAGACTGACTCTTCCTGGACTTGGATCGTCCTCCTGTACCCTGGCTGTAGCTATGAGACCGACTATCAGTCCCTGTAAGCCGTGGACCACGAGAGATATTGGTGCCCACTGGGCATATCCACCAGAGGTGAGATCGGCGATCGCCGTGCCGACTCCCCCGGATATGCATGCCGTAAACGGCCCAAAGGTAAAGGCGGAAAAGTAGATAACGACATCGCCGAAATGGATGTAGCCCTTCGTAGCCGGGATGTATATCTGCACAACCCGTGTCAAGAGAGCCGTGACAGCGGTCAATACGGCAACTAATGCCAGTCTTGCCACCGGAGAAGCAATCCTTCGATCGTTCATCTTACCTCCCTCCCAATCAATGAGAGTATATCCTAATTCCCCCTAATAGTGAATCAGCACGATCAGGGGAATCAGGAGCAAGCAGAGGACGAGAAGCATCGTGAAGAAATCAAACAGCAGCGAGGAGCCCTGCTTCAGCTGTATATAATCTGCGCGGGGATTTTTCCTCCCCATTCCCCTGGATTCGAGGGCCATCGAGAGCATCGGTATCCCTTTGATGGCGTAGATGAGCACGGAAGTCAGAACCGGTAAGAGCCTTCTGACGCGTTTGCCGAGCTCCCACCATCGTCGCTGTTCTTCGTTTGGGTCTGATCGAAGCCGATGGGCATCGACCACATTTGCATAGACCTGGGCCATATAGGGGATATAGCGAAAGGCTAGAGTCGCGACGAGAGCAGCTTTGAAGGGCAGGCCGAACCACCTCAGGGCCAGAATCAGATCATTGATAGCTGTTGTCCTGAGGTAAAGGAAAAAGGCCAGCGTGATGCCGGTAAATCGCAAGATCATTCTTGTTGTTTCCTGTAGCCCGTTTGTTGTCAGTATCACCTGCTTCCAAATCACGATCAAAGGATCACCACCGCGATGAAAAGGAGGGGTCAGGATAGCGACGAAAAGGAGCACCGGCAGGATAGTGAGGATCGGGAGCGCGAGTTCCTTGGGCCCCAGACTAAAGAGGATGAGCAGAGAGAGCAGTATCGCATAGGGCAAAAGCCAGACGGGGGATACGGGGAGGAAAAAAATGACCACTGTTGCGACCAATAGGATCAATTTAGGTCTGGGATCGAATCGATGAAGAAGGCTGTGTCCCGGCTTGTAAGTATCCGTTATCATCTCAATCCTCGCCGCCGGAGTCGAATCGTGTCGCAAGTTCCTCGAATCCGGCTCGCTCAGCGAGAGAACGTATCTTGCCATCCTCCAGCAGTACGATACGGTCCGATACCGTTCTCGCCAGTTCGACATCGTGAGTGACAACAACGGTAGCACGATCTCTGTTCGAAAAGTGTGAGAGGATATTCAAGAAATCTCTGAGGGACACTCCAGAATCCGCTTCGTCCAGGATGGTGAAAGAACGGTTGAGGAGATAGTAGACTGCCGCCTGAAGCTTCTTTCTTGCTCCATATCCCATGAGTGTCGGTGGAGTAGAAGGATCGGGCAAGCCGAAAAGCTTGGCCGCCTTCGACACCCTGTCTCTGATCTCCTCGTGAGAAAGCCCGATCACCTTCAGGCCGTAGGACAGCTCTTCGTCAATGGTTGACAAAAAGATCTGATAATCCGGATTTTGAAACATGTAGGCTGCAAAGGAATTGAGCTGTCTCGATGTAGCTTCTACGAGCGAGCCTGAAGGCGAAATCTTTATGGATCCGCTTTCTGGAGTGAGAAGACCGCATAAAAGCTTGCCTAGGGTGGATTTGCCCGAACCGTTACGGCCTAGAATAGATAGAACCTCACCCCTATAAAACTCGAGGCTTTCGATCTCGAGGGCAAACGGAGCGAGGGATTCGTAATCATCGATTGCCTCGTCGGCTGCAGGCCTCTCGCCGGCGGGGTACTGAAATCTCAAGCCTTTGATCTCGACCAAAGGGTGAGTCCGAACCGCAGGGCGTTTCGTATCGAGCTTTTCCGAAAGGCGGAACCAGGAGCCGGGAATGACTCCCTCTGACCGCGACCGAGCGAGAAAGTCTCCCTCCGGCTCCGGCCCCCTAGTCTCGATTATCTCTCTGGAGGAGAGAAGAAAGAGGCGATCACAATAATCCCTGTAGAGGTTCAGCAATTTGGCTGAGAGCACGATCGCCGATTTGCCGTTTTTTTTGAGAAACTCGAGAATACGCCGCCTTGAAGGTGGATCAATCTCTTCGAAGGTCTCGTCGAGAAGAAAGATCTCGGGATCAATGGCGTAAAGGCAGGTAAAGAGAAGCTTTTTCTTTTCGCCGTGTGAAAGAGTTGCCGGATTTCTGTCACGAAAGCGCGAGAGGTCGAGAAAGGATAGCGCCTCTCCCACCCGTTGCTCGATAGTATCTCTACTCAGCCCTAGAGATTCGAGAGCGAAGGCAACTTCGGAGTCACACCGCGTGCTGATGATCTGCTCTTCGGGGTTTTGAAAGACGATTCCGATACGATCGATAGAGTCGCACGGGGTAGTCTGGGTCACATCTACATCCATAACGGTCACATGACCCTGTACCGTTCCGCCGGTGTGTCGCGGCACTAGTCCCGCCAGTATTCTCGAGAGGGTGGATTTGCCTGAATCGGGTTTTCCCAAAATGACTCCGATCTCTCCCTTTTTGAGTGAAAAGTTGAGATTCTCGAAGAGCAGCGGGAATCGCACTTCAGGATAATCAGGGTAGCGAAACGTGAGATCTTCGACGTGAATGGCTTCTTCCATCTTCCTGATTCTACTAGTGTATAGCATGTCGTTCGCCGCGGCTACAACCCTTGCCTTCCCTAGTGTATGAAGGGGCCAAAGCGCGCGGTGCTTTGTTGCTTAAGCAGGTAGCCTCTTTGCTTGACTGCAGTTTCGAAGCCATCTGCTTTGCAGGGGGTCTTTTACACAGAGCCGTGCTCCTATATAATCGAACATTAGAGTGCAGGAACAGATAAAAGGTAACTTCGAAAGGATTACGGCGAGAATCGGTGAGGCCGCACGACGGGTGAGTCGGGATCCTGCAGAGGTGCGATTTATGGCGGTCACAAAGACTCTGCCCAAAAGTGCGGTCGAGGCTGCTGTGCAGAGCGGAGTGAGGTTGTTCGGAGAGAACCGGGTTCAGGAAGCCGTAGAGAAGTACGCTCGCCTCAAGCAGGCGCTTGAGCTTCACCTCATCGGCCATCTGCAGAGGAACAAGGCCAAGGCTGCAGCCGGATTGTTTGATTGGGTTCAATCTATCGATAAAATTGAAACGGCCGAGCATCTAAACAAACGGGCCGCTATCGAAGGCAGACGACTACAGATCCTTCTGGAGGTTAATACCACCGGTGAGGAGAGTAAATACGGAGTCCTAGGGGATGAAGAGCTCTGGACCCTGGCTGATCAGATCCTTTCGCTGGAACATCTAGACATGCGTGGCTTCATGACGATTGGCCCTTTTACGGACAACGAGCAGCGAATTCGTATCGCCTTTTCCAGACTGAGACGTCTTTTCGAGACAGCCCAGAGCCGGTTCCCACAGCAGAGAATTGACACTCTCTCAATGGGAATGTCCAACGACTACGAGATCGCCGTCGAGGAGGGTTCTACCCTCGTAAGGATCGGAACGGCGCTTTTTGGGCCTAGGAGCACGACGTGACTCGACGTTTTATTGCCATCTTTCTATCTCTCTTGTGCCTCTTCGTCTTTTCGACACAAGCCTATAGTGCCGAAAGCTCTGATACTGAGGAACCCGAACCCTATACGGAGGAGGAGTTCCCCGATTGGATGCACAGGTTGCGACGGTTCGAGATTATCGCTCTGGGAACCCTGCCATTTACTTTTCTGGCGACCTTTTTGGTCTTCGATATTGTAAGGTACGCCAATAGTGGCGGTGATCCGGATTATGCTCTTTTTGGCAGCACAAATCCCGTGCCCTACACGACGGGTGAGAAGATTGGAGTTGTTGTGGCTGCTTGCTCTGTTTCGTTCTTGATAGCTTTTGCCGACTATCTTATCGGAAGGGCTCGGGAGCCGCGAAACGGATCCTGAGTCCGCCTTCCGGAGCAGGCATGGAACTGTTCAAACATCGAATCGATCCAGATGAAACCAACCTTGGTGCATCCCACAGCGTGAGATTGGATCGCTATCTCACGCGGGTGCTGGGCCTTTTCTCCCGCAGCCAAATCAAAAGCCGAGTGGTCAAAGTTCTTATCAACGGCAAGGAAAGCAAGCTCGGAAAAGCCGTGAAAGCGGGTGATGATCTGGAGATTCACTATGCCGAAGCCCCTTTAGAGGATATCCATGCGGAAGATATCGATCTGGATATTCTTTTCGAAGACAGAAATGTGACCGTTGTCAATAAGCCCCAGGGTATGGTCGTGCATCCGGCAAAGGGCAACTTCTCAGGAACCCTCGTCAACGCTCTGCTTTTTCATTACGATGAGATTCAGAAGAGCTTTCCCTATGAGCCGTTGCGACCGGGAATCGTGCATCGCCTGGATAAGGATACCTCCGGAGTCATGATCGTTGCGAGAAATGGCGAGGCCCACAGCGCGATCGCAGAGCAGTTCAGAAGCCGCTCAGTGAGAAAGGTCTACCTCGCGATCGTGAGAGGAGAGCCTCCTGCATCCAGGGGCAGGATAGATACTCAGATCATACGGGATCCCAGAAAGAGACAGCGCTTCACCTGGTCGACCGAGGGGGGCAAAAGGGCGGTCACCTTCTACAAGGTGCTCAGAGCCTTTCCGGGATATGCCCTCCTGGCACTGAAACCCCATACAGGCCGAACCCATCAGATCAGAGTTCACACCTTGTCGGTAGGTTGTCCCGTTCTCGGTGACGGCCTGTACGGCCGTCGGGATAAACGATTTCCCGATGCAACATTGATGCTTCATTCTTATCGACTCCGTCTTCGCCTACCCGATTCAGGGGGCGAGCTACGGGAGTTCAGATCGCCGATACCTTCGAGATTCAGAAGGATTCTCAAAGCCCTCGCCGACGAATAGCCAGTCTCAGACTTCTTCTATCAGCTCTGGATTGAGATGGCGCTCGATGCCGACCTTAGAGGGAGGGCCGTGACCAGGAAAAATAAAATGCTCATCGTCGAGCGGAAGGATCTTCTCGTTTATCGAGGAGAGGAGAAGCCCTTTGGAAAACTCATCCGGCGTGTAGCCGATTTTTCCGGCAAGGAGAGTATCGCTGGTAAAGAGAAAATGGTCGAGTTTGTAGATGACGGAATCCCCCGAATGACCGGGAGTCTCGAGAACGGTAATAGTGAATTCTCCAAGCCGAAGATCTTCGCCCTCTCTCACCCTTGTGGTCGGGATATCCCGTATTGAGTGTCCGAAGTAGAATATCTCGGTTTCATAGATCTTTCTGATTGTGTTGATTCCGTTGATATGTCCGTCGTGAGCATGGCTCAGCAGAACGTAGCGAAGGTAGAGATTGTTTTCCTCGATCATGTTGAGGAGAGAGGCATCGAAAACACCGGGATCTATGATAATGGCATCTCCGCTGCCTTCTGGGCCGATAAGATACGTGTTGCAGAAGCCGGTAGGAATGAAATGGGTAAAAAACCTCATTCGTTCTGCTCCACGTTTTCGAGGTTACTCTCTTCCACGTTCGTGTTCGAAAAGGAGACCTGAAAGAACTTGGACCGTTGAAAGTGGACCCTCTTTAAATTGCAGTCGCTGAATTGGGTGTTTTCGAGGATCGAGTTGGTAAAGCGGCTATCATAGAGATTGAGACCCTCGAAGAGAGAATCCCTGGCTTTGATGCCCACAAAACTGCACTGCGGCATTTCTGAATCGGTGAAGCTCGCATCGGCTAGATATGATCCGGCGAAGACGCTGAGCCGCGCATCCGACTTCGTCACTTTGAAATCTGTAAGACGAGCGAAATCAAAATAGGTGAGTCGAAAGGTGCATTGGCTGATCCGTATTCCGGCGAAGCGGACATGGGAGAAATTGCAGAACCAGAACTCCTTGTCCACGAGCTCCATGTCTTCGAGAGCGATACCCGAAAGCTCCAGGTTTCGGAAAACCCTCTCCCTGGTTAATAGCTCTCTGATCTGATTTTGATATTCTGCCTTGTCTTCGAGATGAGAGTAGCACCTATCGCGGTCGTAAAGCGCCTTGTTGGAACACTGATCGACAATACAGCCGGTGAGGGAAAACACGCGATAGAATACTCCTTTTATCATGACGCTATCAAGGGGGATTGTCTTCGAGGTCAAATACAGGGATGGATGTAAGCATGAAAATGGAGCTGTTGAAGGTGGAACATTAAGTCGGTATTATGGGCCCATGCGGCACTGTTATTTCTGTGGTCAACAGCTTGATGAGAAAATGGAAGTGTTTCGAACGACCCTCTGTCCCAACTGCGGGAGGGATCTCAAAGTATGCCTAAACTGCGAGTTCTACAGCCCTGGCGCGCAATGGGACTGTAGGGAGACCATCGACGAGCAGGTCAAGGACAAGGATAGAGCCAATTTTTGTTCCTTTTTCTCGTTCAAAACCGGCGGTTCTGAAAAGCCGGGGAGTGATTCCCGGCGTGACAAGGCAAAAAAAGAATTCAACAGCCTGTTCGGTGATGAGTAGACCGGTTCTCTTTATAGATTCTGGCATCGGGGGCCTGCCTTACCTGGAGATGGCGAGGGCGCAACTTCCGGAGGAGAATTTCGTCTACATAGCGGACCGAGCTCATTTCCCTTACGGTACCAAGGCGATAGAGGAGATCAGAGAGGCTATCGTGCGTGTCGCCCTCAAAGCGACAAGGGTTATGGATCCCAAGGTCGTCGTTTTGGCGTGCAACACAGCGACAATGGTTGCAATCGAAATACTTCGCGATCGACTTTCTCTTCCCATTGTCGGAGTGGTTCCGGCTGTCAAGCCCGCGGCTTCGCTGACCGTAAATGGCCGGATCGGGGTAATGGCCTCGGGGAGAGCCATCAAGGATGCCTATCTGAAGGAACTCATCAATAAATTTGCCTCAGAGTGCGATGTACTTCTGATTCCTGCGGACGAGATCATCAGCTTTGTCGAGAAAAGCTACGTCTATTCCTCAAGGGAGCAGAACCTCGAAATGGTCGAGAGAGTTATAAAACCTATCAAGGAAAGAGGGATCGACACACTGGTGCTTGCCTGTACCCATTTCCTCCTTATGGAAGAGGAGTTTCGCCAAGTCTTGGGCCAAAAGATAAGAGCTGTAGACTCTCGAGAGGGTGTGGTGAGGCAATTGATACGGGTGATGAGTGAGAACGGTCTTTTTGACAAGATGGATGGACTCCATACGTTCTATGTTACCGGCGATGGCGAACCTGAGGCTCGTTATGCGATCATCTCCAAGCGTTACGGCCTTCAGTTGGCTGGAAACCTGCAAGTAAAGGATTAGTTTGTGTTCGGTCGCGTTATCTGCGGCATCAATAATATCTATACAGTTCTTTCCGAGGGCAGGGAGATCACCTGTCGTATTCGCGGTAAATTGCTCAAGACTGAGCGTGAAGACGATGGACCTCCTGAGTACAACCCCATTGCAGTAGGAGATTGGGTGGAGGTGACTACGGATCCTCACTCCGATGATAAGGCGTGGATCAATTCTCGGTCTGACAGGTCGAGCCAGCTGGTCCGATTCATCAAAAAACGCAGGGCGGTCCAGATCATTGCGGCCAACGTGGATCTTCTGGTCTGTGTGGCGTCTGTCAAGACTCCGCCCTTCAGGCCGAGATTCATAGATCGGATGCTCGTGAGTGCCCACGCCGGTAACGTCGAGCCGTTGATCTTCATCAACAAAAGCGATCTGGGGACCGAGGAGGGATTGGCCGAGCGGATCGAAGCATACAGAGATTGCGGATACACCGTGATTTTCGGTTCGGCGATACAGAGGCGTGGGTTGGAGAGCTTGAGGGAAAAGATGAATGGGAAAACGGTTGTTTTCGTCGGGCAGTCAGGTGTCGGGAAGTCCCGCTTGCTCAACAGCCTAGAGCCCGGCCTAAATCTCAAGGTGGGGGATGTATCGCAGAAGTACAACAGGGGAGGACACACAACGAACTTTTCCGTAATGGTAAGGCTCGCCGATGAGTGCTGGGTTATCGACACGCCTGGAATTAGAGAGCTGGATATCCACGGAGTCAGACCCGAAGAGCTAAAGGCTTACTTTCCCGAGTTTACGGAGTTCGCTCAGGAATGTGCCTTTTCTTCGTGTAACCACATCGAAGAACCGGATTGCAAGGTCAAGGAGCGATTCGAGAGGGGAGATATTCATGCCGACAGATATGAAAGCTATCTGCGAATGTACCAGCACCTCCTGAAGCTGTACGAGGAGCGGCCGGACTTATGAGAGAGATGGATCAGCACACCCTCAGGCTCCTGGAGTTTCGAAAGATCACGGACGAGCTCTGCGAGTACTGCTTTTCCTCTCAGGGGCGAGAGCTGATTGGGGTTCAGGCGATTCTGACCGATCCGGCGCAGGTAAGCGAACGCCTGGAAAACGCCGTAGCAATGAGAACCCTTCTTTCCCGCGCTGATCAGTCCCCGCCGCTAGATTTTCCTGATCTGGGAGCACTTTTGCCGCGCTTGGAGAAGCAGGGTGCCGTTCTCGAAGCTCCTGAACTGTCATGCCTAGGACGGTACGTTCGATCGGCAACAGCCATGGCGCGTTTTATTGGCAAGAGTGTCGATAGCGAAACCGAGAGGTTGTCAGCTCTTGTGGAAGCCCTGCCCGATCTGGAACCTCTGGCCCGTGAGATATTTCGGATTGTGGATCAGGATGGCAGGCTCAAGGAGAAGGAAATCCCTGAGCTTGCGGCCATTGCAAAAAGACTGAAATCGGCCCAACGGGAGGTGGATCGCCTGGTAATGGGCTACCTCGCCAATCCGGATTTCAATTCGTACTGGCAAAACACCAAACCCACCGAGAGAGACGGTAGATTGGTACTCGCTCTGAAGTCGAATTTCAAGGGCCGGATCAAAGGCATCGTTCACGAGGTTTCCTCCAGTGGTGCCACAGTGTTTCTCGAGCCCTTTGACGTGGTGGAGAAAAACAACACCATCGTTGCTCATCAAAACTCCTACAGAAGAGAGGCGCTGAAGGTTCTACGGCGGCTCACTGCTCGAGTCGCTGCCTCGTTGTCTGATCTTGCCCGGACCGTTGATTCAATTTCGTTTCTCGACTCCCTCTATGCAAGGGCAAGTTATGCGATGAAACATGACTGCAATCCCGCTCGTCATACCCCCGGAGAAGTGCAGCTCGTCGAGGCACGGCATCCACTACTGGGAAGGCAAGCCGTCCCGATCTCGGTGACGATGGATAACGCTTGCCGCACCCTGATCATTACCGGGCCTAACACGGGAGGCAAAACGGTCTCACTGAAAACTGTCGGTCTTCTCAGCCTGATGAATCAGTTTGGTATGGAAATTCCGGCTGGAGACGGTTGCGGTTTAGAAGTATTCGACGGGTGTTTTGCTGACATAGGAGACGAACAATCCATAGAGCAATCCCTCTCGACTTTTTCCTCGCATGTTGTCTCTATCAGCCGAATTGTAGCCA
>CAZLRN010000141.1:0-10101 GCA_964561715.1 uncultured Spirochaetales bacterium | reverse complement strand
CGCTCGCTCTTTCCTCCGGAATAGATATCGGTACAGTCGAAGAGATTGATACCGGCCTCTGCAGCCGCATCGATGATGCGGAAAGACTGCTCTCTATCTGTGGAAGATCCGAAATTCATCGTTCCCAATACGATAGACGAGACCTTCAGTCCGGAACGTCCCAATCGACGGTTCTCAATGATTTCTTCGCCTCTGCTGGCCGAGAGTAGCTATACCATCGAAAGAAGAATGATCATATCGCGTATCTGAGGTGTCGCTTTTGAGGGACGTGCTATGGGGCTGGGGCCACTAGATGAGCAGCCAGTAGATGGCCGGCAGCACGAGCAGCATCAGAGCGGTCGTAACAATCCAGCCGGAGTTGGCAAGGTCCAGATCGAAACTGTATAGAATAGGAGGCAGCAGAGCGGTAAAGGCAACCGGCATAAACGAGAGCATGATGACGATCTTCATTGGAATACCATCGAGGATTCGGTGCATTCCGAGCACATACGCCGCCGGTATCACGACAAGAGGGATGATCAGAAATTTGATCGCTACGATCAGAAGAACCTCCGATGTGTAACGGCTGATCCTCCCGATCTGTAGCGTTAATCCGATTGAAAGACCGAGGGCCACTACGCTGGCGGGTATGAGGTACCCGGAAAAATCGTCAAAGAGCCCGGGACGCTGCAATCCGCTCAGATTGAGAAGTACGCCGAAGAGGATGTACAGAAGGGGGACTATAGTCAGGGGCTGCTTTGCTAAAATATTCAATCTGAATCTCCCCGGTGTCCCCGAGCTGACCTGCTGGGATAGCGGAAAACCGACGGCGTAGTAGATCAGAGTCTCGAAAACAACAAAGAGCTGCACCAGAAAGAATCCTCTGTCTCCGAACATGACAAAAGCTATGAGCCGTCCAAAGCTGGTCAGGTTGGTGAACATACCGCAGGCGAAGACCGATCCAGCTCGTTTTGGAGGTATGCGGAAGATCTTAATAGCTGCTGCGGCACTCACCCCCCCCACGATCCAGGATAGAAGCCCGAGTAACGGCATCGCCAAGAGCGGCCCCGAAGGGAGGGAAAATTTCCAGAAGGCATTGATCACCGGAATCGGGATCATGACGACCAGCGAAAACAGCTTGAGATGCTTGGAGAGGGTCCAGATCGCCTCGGCTGGAGCCAGGTCGAAGCACAGCAGAAAAGCCTGCACCCCGAAACCGACGAAGAGACTTCCGAAACTGATTCCCAGGATGAAGAGCAGGTTGGCCAGCTGGGTAGGGATCACGGGGCTTCCCGACTAGGCATCCAACTCCACTATCTTCTCTGCAAGGTCGCGGATCGGAACATCCCTTTTGTTAACCTCGCACACCGCCCCCACCCAATCAGCCGGCAATCCTGCTATGCCGTGAAGGGCCCCGACCCACGATCCTACGGTTGTGGCTGTGGTATCGCAGTCCCGGCCGAGCATGACCGTGTTGAGGATGCTGTCTCGAGCATCCCCCTTTGAGAAGACAAATGTTGCGATAGCCAGTGGAATCTGTTCTGACAATAGAGCTGAGCTATACCTTTCGTCCGAATCGTCCAGCGGCTCCTGCACCGGTGGAAGAGGCGCATCGGCGTCGATAGGTGCGTCGTCCAGGAGACAGGTGTGATACAGTCTGTTGGCGAGATCGTAAAAGTCTTCCGCCTCCCTTCCTATCTTGAGACCCCGCTCCAGCAGGGCGTGGGCCAGCGGACCGCAAACCCCTAGCATGGCATCGACCATAGTTTCGAATGTCGATCCCTCTCGCATCCCCTCTGCCACGCCGGCCTGGACGGCGGAGAGAAGATCCTGCTCGAGAGGAGCCTTCCAGATGACACAGAGGCGCTTGGCCTCTGCTGCAGCGGCGGCAGGATCTCCGGCATGGAGAATTCCCACCGGGGTCCACCATCCGACTCCACCACCCTGTCTGTGGGTCATACCCCCCCCGGTGGCGGTCACCTCGCCTCGCTCTACCCTCTTTAAGGCTTCGATAGCCGGTGGCCACCACATAGTAAAGTCCGCATTAGTGAGCATCCACTGCGCCAAGATCTCGGGCGTTCGCGGCGGTTCCGTAGCGAGATAGAATCGGGTCAGATCCGCTCGTATATACGTGTCATCCGTGATGGATCCCGGGTCCTCGTGCAGGGCGTACCCTTGATGGGGGACCATGATATTCGGCGGACTCTTATAGGGCAGAAATCCCGATACTTTGCCATAAATCCGCTTGATGCGGGCATAGTGCTGGCATTCCACCGGTCCGCCCATGGCGTCGCCGATCGCCGCCCCGATGTAGGCGCCCAAGCCATTCTCACGTTTGCTCATTTTATTCTCCTTCTCATATCACTATTCAACGGTCAGCCGCCCGCTCTACACTTCGACGCTGAACAGCGCTTCGCAAAGCCCCCGGATATCGAGCTCTTTGCTGTTGACCGTACAGACCGCCTCCACCCACTCTTTCGGGAGGGCCGACTCGCCGTGCATCGCACCGACCCAGGAGCCAACAGCTGTGGCACTGGAATCACAGTCCCGTCCGACCATCACGACATTGGGAATGCTTTCCCGCGGATCTCCCTTGGAAAAGACAAATGCCCCCATGGCCAGGGAGATCTGTTCGGCCAGGAGCACGGACGTATACTTGTCGTCCGAATCCGGAACGGGCTCCAGAGACTTTGGTAGCTCCACATCTCTCGCAGTCGGAAACTCCTTGTACAGACAGTTGTGGTAGAGCTTGTCCACAAGGTCGTCGTGATCCTTGGCTTCTCTACCGATCGTGGCGGCTCGTTCCATGAGCTTTCGGGCCAAGGGACCGCAGGCGTCCAGAACGGCGTTTACCACCGCATCAACGTCGGAGCCCTGCTTCATCCCCGCTGCCACTCCCGCTTGCACCCCGGATAGAATGTCCTGCTCCAGAGGAGCCTTGTAGATACGGCAGAGGTTCTTGGCCTCCGCTGCGGCACCCTTGGGATCTTCGGCATAGAGGATGCCGATAGGCGTCCACCATCCCACATAGCCGCCCTGCTCGTAGGTTTCACCGTTTTTCTCGGCGGGGACCTCTCCTCTGATTATCCGTATGAGACCTCTGACAGCGACAAAGGGCCACTGGTTGAAATCTGCGTTCTGAAAGAGATACTCCGCAAGCATCTTAGGAGTGCGGGGAGGTTTGGTTTCGATGAAAAAGCGCGTGAGCTCGGCTCGGATATAGGTGTCATCTGTCACGGAGCCGGGTTCGGGGTGAATAGCGTATCCAGCATGCAGATCCATCAATCCGGGCGGTCTCTGGTAGGGAAGCAGCCCCTTGATTTTTCCGTACACGCGCTTGATACGGCCGGCATGCTGGCACTCCACAGGTCCGCCCATGGCATCGGCGATTGCGGCTCCAATATAGGCTCCGAAGGCCTTGTCTCGGTCGATCATTTCTTCTCTCCTTGTCTGTGGTTGATTCTAAAGAACGTATTAGCAGATATCTATTTAAAGGCTCCACCGGCCAAACCGCGGATAAATCCCCTCCTGAATATCAGAAAGATGATGATTAGGGGAAGGGATATGATCACGGCGCCGGCAGCCGACAGATCGTAGGAGGTCTCGTACTCGCCTCTAAAGTACATGAGCCCCAGTGTTATGGGCCGAATGGCCTCCTTCTGCACGTAGAGAAGAGGGATCATGAAGGCGTTCCAGGAGAGCACGCACTGGAAGATTCCGAGCGAGGTGATAGCAGCCTTGGACATGGGTACTACGATGAGCCCAATTGTTTGCAACACATTGCATCCATCCACCTTTGCCGCGTCCATAAGCTCCGCGGGCAGACCTATCAAGAACGCCCTCATATAGAAGATGCTGAAAGGTATATGCACAGCCACGAGCGGGAAAACCATAGCCAGATACGTGTTCAAAAGGCGTAAGGCTTTGAGCGTGTAGTAGACAGAGATCATGTAGGCCTGGAAAGGAATTATCAATCCGAAGAGAACCAGATAGAGAAGCAGTTTTTTGCCGTAGAACTCCATCTTGGCAAAGGGAAAAGCGGCGAGTACCGCGGCGGGAATCAGTATTCCCACGGAAAGGCCCGTAATGACGATTGTGTTCTTGTAGTACTTACCGAACCTTCCGCTCACCCATGCTTTTAGATAGTTGTCCACCAGCCACTTCTTGGGCGGTAGAAAGGGAAATTTAAATAGCTCGGTGTTGTTCTTCATCGAAGCCAGGATAATCCAGAAGTAGGGAATGAGACAGACGAGAGCCACACTTACAAGAAAGATGTAGATGATGCCGTTAATGGCAATCTCGTTTCTCTTCATCATGCCACCTCTACGCTGTGATCCGTTTTTCACGGTTGGAAATGTAGAAAATTCCCAGAATCAACACAACGACGGTCAGGATAATGGCGATCGCAGAACCGTAGCCTACCCTATTGAGCTTGAAGGCGTGCACATACATCACATAGCCTACTACCTCCGTTCTCCCGACCGGCCCGCCCTGAGTCATCAGAAAAACCTGGTTGAAGACTTTGAACGAGTTGATCATGTTCAGCAGAATGAGAAATGTCGTAACAGAAGAGATGCCCGGAAGGGTTACGTGAACGAATCTCTGAAATGAGTTGGCGCCGTCGATCATAGCCGCATCATAGAGACTCTGATCGATAGCCTGCAACGCGTTGACATAGATGACGGTGCAGAACCCGAAAATGCCCCAGATATGCGTAAAGATGACTCCGTAAAGAGCAAGATTGGGATCTCCCAGTATACCGTAGGGTTTGCCTGCGATTCCCAGAGCCATGAGGATATTGCTCAGGAGTCCGATCTTGGGATTGTAGATCCATGTCCAGATGAGTGCCACGGCAACCGGTGAAATGACGTGTGGAATGAAATAAATCGCCTGAAGCTGATCTCTTCCAAAGATACCGCGCTTGGTGGCTGTAACGGCAAGCAGCAACGCCAGCGCTAGCGGGACAGTGATGAGCAGAACCACCCAGATTACGTTGTTGACAAAGGCGTTGTACATCTGGGCATCCTGAAATGCCTTAATGTAGTTGGCAAAGCCCACGAACTTTTTGACGGGATTCATGCCGTCCCACTTGGTGAGACTCAGGTAAGCGGTGTTGATTGATGGAATGAGGATAATGAGAAAGTAGATAAAAAAAGCCGGTAGTATGAGAAGATACGCCGTTGCGGAGCTTTTCAGTTTCTTGGCATCTATTATATTGGACAGCATTCCTTCGATCCTCGACTAATAAGCAATAGAGTGTTTCTCGGATAAAACCCAGGCTTCTCCCAATTGGGGAGAAACCTGGTGCCCGCAAATCTTAAGCCTGCTTCTCTTTATGGCCGGAAGCCGTCGGCTCGGGACTGTTTTGCAATTTCCTCGAATTTTTTAGCATATTGAGCAGGTGTGACAGTGCCAGCGATCAGCCCCTGGTAACCCTCTCTTATCCACTGCACCTGGTCAGCAGAGATAAAGTGATGAATGAAATAACCCATCTTGTACTTTTGAATGGAGTCGATGGCCTTGCTGATCATAGGGGGAACTCCCGGCTTTCCGGCATCGATAGGAATCGGGGGCAGGAAGTTCAGGCCAAACCAGATATCCGTCGATTCCTTGGAAATCGTGAAATCCAGAAACTTAGTGCACTCGTCGATGTGTTTGGATTGGGAGCTGATGTACCAGCCGCCCCCGCAACCGGCCACCGTATTGGGTCCCGTTCCGGGGATCGCCGGGATGAAAAAATCCAGATCAGCCGCCACATCGGATTTGACTGCATTGCCCGTGTTCCACGTTCCCGAATGCATCATAGCCGCGTTCCCGGAGTAAAAAACAGCAATTGCCTCGTCCATCTTCCGATCCAAATTGTAAGGCATATAGGTGCTGTCCAGCTTTTGAATGAGGCTCAAACCCTCCACGTAGCCCGGGGTGTCCAGTGTCTCGAACTCGAAGAGAGATTTTCGGGTCGCTTCGGCGCCACCGGGGTTCCACTGATAGGCCAGTGAGATCCGGTGAAGAGCGGCCCATTTATCGGCATCCCCGAATGCAATAGGCTCGTACTTCCCGTCCCTCCTGATCTTTTCCAAAACCTCGATCAAATCGTCCCAGGATTTGGGCTCCTTGGCGCCGAACTCACCCAGAATCTTCTTGTTATAGTACATGGTAATGAACTCGGCCTCGTTAGGCATGGCCCAGAGCTTGCCGTAGTGCGTCGCCTCGGCCTGCGAAAAGGCGGTGAGCTTTTGCTTCCAGCCGTACTTTTGGGCCGGTTCCTCCAGGTCGATGACGAGATTGGCCTTGAGGATAGGATCCACATGACCGGCTCCGAGCTCGAAGTAGAAGACATCCGGTCCCGTTCCTGACGAGAGCGTGGCCCTCATGACCTGCCTCTGCTCGTCAGCGGGCATGTCGACTTGCTCGATCTCGATGTTGGGATTATGCTTCAGGAAAGCTTCAACCATCGGAGCATGGGCCGTCTGGGCCTGGGTCCAGTAGAGCAGCTTTACCTTTTTTGCCCCAGCCTGCTCACTGGATGGAGACGCAAAGACGGCAGATGAAATCAGGACCGCGATAGCGATCAGTACGACGAACATGCGTTTGTTCATTGTTTTCCTCCTCCTTGCTTATATTAGAGAGCTGCTTATCGGTGAGCCCTCGACGCTTTCACCGCGCTCCCGGACTCTCTCCAAGCTGCTTCTCTACGGAATCGAGATCGATTATAGTGTATTAAAATTGTGAACACAATAGCCATCAAAAGACATATGCTGTTGAAGCTCCAAATAAGAGCAAGCTTGACAAATCCTCAATCGAAACTCACATGTAGCTCCCGCCATCTCATACAAATCTACTCAGGAGAACACAATGGGAAAGACAACGGTTACAGTAAAAAGAGACAGCTTCCACATCAATGGTAAACCCACTTATAGCGAGATCGAACGGGCCAACCCAAGAGCTGTGGGGCTCCTCATGAATGCCCGATTCATCCAGGGTATCTTTGATGACGCATTCGACCGGAAGCGATACGCTCGGTGGGGCCATAACTCCTTCGATCCCGAAAAACACACGGATGATCTGATAGAGGCCCTCCCGCAGTGGTATGACCACGGATTACGGGCCTTTACCGTTGGATTTCAGGGAGGGGGCCCGTGTTTCACCGTAGACCGCGCCACCATTGACTGCAACCCCTTTGGCGAGGACGGAACCAAGCTCGATCCCGCCTACGCAGCAAGGATGGACAGGCTTATCCGGGCGGCTGACGAAATCGGGATGGTGGTGATCGTGAGTTTCTTTTACGGATTCCAGGCCCTCAGGCTGCGGGACGGTAAAGCCGTAAGGAATGCGGTGACAGGAGCCTCAAGATTTCTCAAGGAGGGAGGCTACACCAACGTGATCATCGAGCCCGCCAACGAACAGAATATCGACAAGTTTTCAAAGCACCCTATCATTCAGACAGCGGAGGGCATGGCCTGCCTTATCGACCTGGCTCGTCAGGAATCAGATGTAATGCTCGTAGGCTGCAGCGGAGGAGGAGGCGATGTCTACAGAGAGATCTGTGAGACCAGCGATGTGCTGCTCTTCCATGGAAACGGCTGCAGCCGACAACGGTTTTCCAATGTAATCCGACGCCTCCGGGAATGGGTGCCCGGACGGCCTTTAGTCTGTAACGAGGACTCTCAGGCAATAGGAAACATGGTCACAGCCGTGGCTCAGCAGGCCTCCTGGGGCTACTACAACAACATGACCAAGCAGGAGCCACCGGCAGACTGGGGCATCACTGCGGGGGAGGATCGGTTTTTCGCCATCCGTATGGCCCGAGAGATTGGAATCGACGTCGCCGAGCCTCCTGAGGAGGAGCAGCATTACCTGCAGGGGCTGGAACCTGAAATGACCTACAACAATCAGCGTTGGATTCGCCTGGCAAGCCTGCATCCGGAGCGGATCGACTTCGTCGACTTTTTCCGCAATGGCGTCCCATACTACCGCTCTTACGACGAGCCCTTCACGATCAATTTCATTTCAAACTGGAATTATGGCGGGGTGGAGAACGAGAAGGACGACCGGGAATGGCGCGCCGAGGTCCATCTGGGGGATGGCCGCGTGATCGAAAAGGTCGTGACGCTTGCTTGAGGACAAGCTTGTGCCGAGGACGACTGCTTGAGGACAAGCTTGTGCCGAGGACGGCTGCTCGAAGACGAGCTTGTGCCGAGGACGGCTGCTCGAAGACGAGCTTGTGCCGAGGGCGACATCGAATCCACGGCAATGAGGATTCCCTATATATCGGATTTCCCCTATATCTCGGAGGGCTGAAGCTCTCTGACCTTAAGCCTTCCAAGGGAAGGGCCCGCCGAGTAGAAGCACATAGGCGACACAATCCGGAAAACAAAAAAGGCTCTCCCCGGCCTCAAATGAGGCCGCGAAGAGCCTAGAAATGTTAACGCTACCTGCTTTGTAGACCGGACGGCCTGTCGACCAGCCAGGTCATTTGGCCCGGCTATTAGTAAGCCAATAGTTGCTTATGATCATTGATATACCACGGAGCGAAGGGTCGCCATTTGACCTCTCTGGCTAAAATGGGATCGGCCAGCTCCTTGTACTTCTTGGCCGCTTCAAGAGCGGTTTGCTTTCCGAAGAATAGAGGCTCCATGGCTCTGGTCCAGGCATCTGAAATCTCGCTTCCCTGAAGACAGATCTCACCCATGTGCGAATACTTCTCGACTATCTCGACAAAGATGGACTCGTCGTAGTAGGTGTTTTTGTTGGTCTGATAGGCGTTCGAAAGGGCGACCTTCTTGAGTGGAGGAGTGAAGGTCCCATGACCGGCAAGCAAAGTTTGGGCCTCCTCAGAACCCATCCACTTGACGAACTTCCAGGCCGTTTCTTTGTCTCGAACATTCTTCGTGATGCCCCAGGCATCGCAGGTGATTCTGGTCAGAGTTCCCTTGGAGCCGGAGGGCATGTAGGTAATTCCGTAGTCGATCGTACCGGCCTGTCGCGCCTTCTCGGCTCCAGGGAGCGACCAGTTGGCGTCCTGGAGCATAGAGACAGCGCCTGAGTAGAACATGGGGCTTCCACCCATCTGCTCGGAGACTTCCATGGGAGGCATGACCTGGTACTTGTTCCTCAGGTCCGTGTAGAACTGAAGCGCCCGGACAGCGTTGGGATCGTTGGGAAGCGTAACCTGGGTCTTGTCCTTATCATAAATCGTCGCTCCCTCACGCCACAGCCAGTGCTGGGCCTGATAGTAGCCCGTTCGGGCACTTGGATAGGTGTACCCCCACTGATCAGGCTTGCCATCGCCGTTCTTGTCCTTGACCAGCTTCTTGCAGTAGTTAAGGAATACCTCATTGTTCCACTTGGACGGATCCCTGACGGGCTCCGCCAATCCGGCCTCTTTGAAGTGGTTTTTGTTGTAGTAGATCACCCCGACAGCAGCATCATAGGGAATACCGTAGAGCTTGCCACCGTAGACAAAAGGAACCCATGACTGCACGAAATAGTCCTCCAGGTTGACCTCTTTCTTGATTTGCTGCGTGAGATCCAGAAGGACACCCTTGACCATATGCTCTCCGCTCCAGTCATCATCCAGCCTCATCACGTCTGTAAGATCATCGGCTGCGGCGCGTACTTTTACCTGGGGCCAGAACTGCTGCGCAACGGTCTGAATCTCGACCTTGATTTCAGGATTCCGTTTTTCGAACTCACCAATTAGCACCCTGAAGGTCTCCTCCTTAGGGAGGGGGGCTCCTCCGTAAAGGATGGAAAACTCCTTGGGTCCCTTGGCCTTCTCTCCCTCAGCCCCGGCAAACAGAACACCCGGCAGGAGCAGGGCGAGCATCACAGCAAAGAAAACAATCTTCTTTACCATTGTCTTCTCCTTTCGCAAAATATTTTTTATCTAAAGCTTTGAACCAAAGCTTATCGTCCTTACCTTGTCCTTCTCCTATCCCTTCAACCCCGAGAGGGTGATACCCTGCACATAGT
Source organism: uncultured Spirochaetales bacterium (assembly GCA_964561715.1). Classification (GTDB taxonomy): domain Bacteria; phylum Spirochaetota; class Spirochaetia; order SZUA-6; family CAZLRN01; genus CAZLRN01. The sequence continues at coordinate 147 of CAZLRN010000141.1, read as the reverse complement.
ATCTCTGGAGGGCTAAAAAAACGAGGATCACAGGAAGGGTCGTCACAACGGTCCCGGCCATGAGCATACGCCATTCGACGCCGTATTCACTGTTCAGATAGGAAAGCCCCAGCTGCAGTGTGAACATAGTCGGTCTCTGGATATACA
>CAZLRN010000140.1:0-10144 GCA_964561715.1 uncultured Spirochaetales bacterium | reverse complement strand
CCCTTAAGCGGGCCGCAAGCCCCCCCCGAGAAGGATCCTCGGCAGCTACCAGGTAATCGCCGTTTTGGTTAGCCTCAGCCAAGAGCGCCAAACGCTCATCAGCGACCACACTCCAGGAGTGATAGACCTCCTCGGCCTTCCGACTGAGAAGCACCCGCCAGATGTGCGGGGTCACACCGGAAAGTGAGAGCCATCCCCCCTCGCATTCGAAGTCTATCGAATCCCCATTGTCAGGCCGCGATTGACTTCTAATCCGACCGAGCCCTGTCCAGTGTCCAGGCACTTTCCTGCGGTTTAAGAGGGGTTGAAGTAAATAGTGGATGGCGAGCTTGAGGGTTGTGAGGTCGAGCTTCAAGACTCCGGCTCTCCGGCTTTGACCTCCGCTTCCGGATAGCGGGCCACGACGAGCAATCCGACAAGGCCGATAAGGCCTCCTGCCACCACGGCGACTCTGACTCCAAGAGGATTAGCAATATCTTTACCGAAGGCTGAGTAAAAGAGCGCGAGTGTCGCAGCCGAAAGGCCCAGGTTGAGTTTGAGAAAAAATCCGTGAACCCCGAAATACATAGCCTCCCTGCGCTGCCCAGTCTTTCGAAAATCGTAATCGCAGAGCTCCGAGATGAAGACATTAGGTATCACGAGAAGAACAGCCGTTGGAAAACCAAAGAGCCCGAAGCAGACCAAGCCCCAGATTACGGGATCCACAGGAACGACGCCGGTCAGGGCTATCAAAAAGCTCACAACGCCAAAGCTGCCCAACCCCATCATCATAACGACCCTCTTGCCAACTCTCTTTGCCAGAAGAAACACGAGCACAAAGCAGACACCGGCCACGGCGAAAAGCACGGTGAAGTTGAGCCCGGAGAACTCCACGCTGGCTCTCATGAGACGTTCGCCGATGGGAAGCGCCGAGGAGCGCACCATGTTGAACACGAACCAGAAGCACATATTGGCCGCGAGAAAGATAAGAAAGGGTCTATTCTGAATGGTGAGTTTGAACGAACGTAGGAGGGATTCGGTGCTGGGCCGGGCACTGGAGAATCTTCTTTCGTCGACGGCAAACACTGCCGTGTAAAGCAAAACGACGCCAATCGCGCCTAATAAAACAGCCATCCTTTGATAGGCGGCAACGGGTGTCGTTCCTTCGTGCTGCATAAAGAGACCCAGGAGCAAGGGGCCTCCAATCATAACGATAGCTCCGCCCAACAGAGCAAAGTAGCCCTGCACCGTTGTCATGCCCATCCTATCCTGCTCTGTATGGCCCAACTCCGGAATAAGGGCGATATACGGGGCCACGTACATAGTGTAAAAGAAAAAGAAGCAGGCGAAGATCCCGGCCAGGTAGAGAACGTTGATCCAAGAGGTATAGGGAAGCGGCGGAAAGAAGATCAGCACCGTGCTGAGGGCCAACGGAAGCCCGCCGAAAAGCAGAAAAATCCTTCTGCGCCCAAGCCGAGAGTTCGAGCGATCCGAAAGGGAAGCAATAAGAGGATCAGCCAGGGCATCGACGATCCTTCCGAAGATCATAATCGCTCCTAAAGCAGTAAAGACACCCCAAAAGGCTCTGTCGGAGATGAACTGAATCATGCCCTCCTCCACCCGCTCCTTGGCTGGGAGCAGAAAGGGAACATAAAAGGTCAAAAGCAGAGAGTCGAAAAGGGCATGGCCTGCCGTCGAAAGGTTATAGAAGAGACGTCGCGGGCCCGTAAATTTTTCCATGAGATCCACGATAATCTCTTACATACAAATTATCAACTACGCCCAAATGAGGGCAGGCGAACTGAAAGGGGAAACGAAAGCCGACGGAATAGGTAGCGGGAGCGGGGCTTACTTGCGTGCTATGTACTGAGTCCCCAGGTTGCAGATGGTTTCGACCTTGATATAGTTGTGAGGTCTGAAATCGCCCTTGATTTCGATGACCTGCTCAAAAGCGCTTTCCGCAAAGTCGGGATGCTCGAAGGTGACCTTCGCCGAGCTCTCACTCGAATCTTCGGTGCTCGTAAAGGGTCGGGGCCAGAAGCTGTAGAATCCCTTCGTGCTAAAATTAGTATGGTAGGGGTTCTGCCAGCCCGCTTCAGCAGGTTCGGCCTTCTCCCCATTGATGTAGAGAGTCACACAAATTCCGGACACCGGTTTCTTGGACTTTTTGTCCACGACCTTGCCGATGATCTGGGGAAAGTTGTGCCAGTATTCGATCTCTTCTATATCCGGCATCTCGGCCGGCTGGGCCTGAATGACGACCTTCGGTCCACCGCCCTGTCTTCGGCTCGTGACAACATCAATCGCCCGATTTATAAGCAGCACCAGCTCAACGAGACTCGTCAGTCCCGCCTCGCTGCCGTTGTCCAGCCAATACTCCGAAGCCAATCGTGTGAAACCCCGCTCGCTCATGATATATTTAGGAGGGATTCTGTTCAGAGTGTAGGCTGCTACATCGTGTATCAGCAATTCGTCTGGCTTTACGTCTTCGCGATCCTGAAGCACCAGATCGATGGTATTAAGCACAAGCTCTTCCTGATAATTTTTAACCTGCATTTTTTATTTCCTTTTATCTATAAAATACATCTAATCCATAAAATTTCAATTGGATTGAACAATTTTATCAATATATTCTTGACTAAAGATGAAAATTCTTCATCCCGACGCTCTCGAAGAGCTGAAAGACATCAACTACCGCCGAACCAAAAAACGCCGCGTCGAAACGATCGATCAGGCCCTGGACTTTGTCAATCAGAACGGTCTCGTCTTTGCCTTCAAATCGAAGAAGTCCGAACTGGCCTGTCTCTGGCATGCCGCCTGCGGAGAGCGGGATCCCGTGATGCCGCTGCACACTCATCATGATCCGGCCATTAGTCTTGTCTGGCTAGCCAAGGACGAGCTGCCGGTACGGAAAAAAATATACTACGGCAAAGCGCTTAAAAAAACCCCCACGATGATCTCCCTTAGTCTCTTTCCCGCCTTTTACGCCGCAAAGGGCTATCGAGAGGGAGACGACCTCTACTCCCTGTTTCGTCGAGGCAAAATGTCCCTTTCCGCACGAAGGATCATGGACGTGATCGGAGACAGCCCGCCCCTGACCACAAAGGATCTGAAAATAGCTTCGGGGCACAGCGCCCCACACAGGCGCTACGAGTTCGACAGGGCGATGGCGGAGCTCCAGGAACGACTCCTCGTTGTCAAAATCGCAGAGAATTACGATCCCTTCTCCTTTATCTGGGGCCGCCTTGACCGATGGCTGGTTGATCAAGTAGAGGAATCCCGCAGCCTATCGCCCAGGCAGGCGAGGAACGCCGTACTAGAGAGGTACTTCGGCTCTGTCGTTGCCTCGACGGCGCAAAGAATCGAGAGGCTCTTTGGGTGGCAGAAGCGAGAGATAGCCGAATCACTCTCAGATCTCGAAAGAGAGAAATTGATCTCAGACAAGGTCCGGATAGAGGGAAATCCAGCCCATTGGTACATTCACAGCCGATACGCAGAATAGACGATAGGCGCCGCTGTTGACCCGTCCACCTCGCAGTTGTATAAAACCTATCATGGAACTCAAACCGATTGCGGTACAACTCTACTCTCTTCGCGAACGATCGAAGAAGGACTTCGTCGGAGCCATCAAAGCTATTGCGGAAATAGGATACCTAGGCGTAGAACCGGCTGGGCTCTTCGGCATGAGACCACAAGAGTTTCGCCGATTGGTCGAGGATCTCGGCATGGCGGTATCGTCGAATCACCAGCCTTGGCCAAACAGGGATAACCTCAACGAGGTCAAGGATACCGCGTTTGCCTTGGGAAGCGAGCTGGTGATCTGCGGTTTTAGGCCTGAGGATTTTGATGACGAGAAATCTATCAAAGAGACAGCGGATACCATTTTCTACATTTCAGAAGAGCTCGAGAACGACGGGTTGTCCCTGGCGCTGCACAATCACTACTGGGAATTCGAAGAGCTCAACGGAAGGCTCAAGTACGACATACTTCTCGACCGGTGTCCTGGACTGCTGTGCGAGATGGATGTCTATTGGGCCGCCAATTTCGGCGCCGTCGATCCCATCGAGCAGGTTCGAAAAAACAGATCCCGCACCATCCTGCTACACCTCAAAGACGGATCTATGAAAAAGGGAGATCCTCTCATGCCCCTCGGCGCGGGGAAGATGGATATACCGGCCGTCATCGAATCGACCGATCCCGATACGCTCAAGTGGATCATCGTGGAGTTGGATAACTGTGAGGGCGAAATGGAGGAAGCCCTTCGCGAGAGCTTCAACTACTTGACTGGAAATGAAATAGCCCAAGGCCGGTGATTCCGCTCGCCTGCAGCTGGGCGGGCCTGCTCGCAGACTCAGCGGTTTATTCGCTGGCTCGGCGGCTTAGCCGCCGAGAAACCACCCCACCTCTAGTGCCGCCATACATCCGGTACCGGCTGCGGTCACGGCCTGACGAAAGACCTTGTCCTGCACATCCCCGCAGGCAAACACTCCTGGAACCGATGTCGCTGTCGAGCCCGGCTTGGAAATGATATAGCCGGTTTCGTCTAGCTCCAGCTGCGCACCTAGAAAATCGGTGTTGGGTGTGTGGCCGATGGCATAGAAAAGCCCGACAGCCTCGACAATGCTCTCTTTCTCGTCTTTGACGTTTTTTATCTTGACGCCAGTGAGAAACTGCTCCCCCACGGCCTCAACGACAACAGAATCCCAGATGATGTTGATCTTCTTATGCTTCATGACCCGGCTCTGCATTACCTTTTGAGCACGCAGGGCATCTCGTCTGTGCACCATGTTGACGGTGCTGGCAAACTTGGTGAGGAAAAGGGCTTCTTCGCAGGCCGTGTCGCCACCGCCAACTACCACGAGCTCTTTCTCCCTGAAAATCGGCAGAGCACCGTCACAGACAGCGCAAGCCGAAATACCCTTCTGCCAGTAGGAATCCTCGCCGGGCACGCCGAGCCGCCTGGCCGTCGCTCCCGTTGCGACGATCAGAGCCCGCGAAGAGTATTCCCCGCTATCGCTCCACACCGAGAAGGGGCGTTTCGAAAGATCAACCTTGGTTACGGTCTCTGTCAGTATGCGACAGCCGTATTTCAAGGTCTGCTCGCGCATTCGGTCCATGAGCTCCGGTCCCATGAGGGGGTCAGGAAACCCTGGGAAGTTCTCTATCTCGGTGGTTGTCGTAAGCTGTCCTCCGGCTGCAACTCCCCCCGCCATGAAGCCCTCGAACATCAGCGGTTTGAGCTCGGCTCTCCCAGCATAAATAGCCGCCGTGTGGGCGGAGGGCCCCGAACCGATTATGATGACGTTCTCGATGTCATTCGGCATAAGGCCCTACTTTCCTCGCTTATACCGCTGGGCCAGTTTCTCGAACTTTTCGGCCTCGCCTTCGAGCATATGGTAACAGTGCTTGTCTTCGGGAAAAGCCCCGCTGTGCACATCGTCGATGTACTGCTTTATGGCGTTGGTGATGACCTCGGCGATGTTCGCGTACTTCTTCACGAACTTGGGAGTGAAGGCCTGGAACTGCCCGATCACGTCCGATATGATCAGCACCTGCCCATCCACATATGGTCCCGCTCCGATCCCATAGACCGGCATTGCGAGCTTGTCCCGTATCAATCCTGCAACCTCAGGCGGCACAGCCTCCAGCAGAATCAGATGAGCCCCCGCCTCTTCGATCGCCAGAGCGTCCTCGATGAGCGCTTCGGCGGATTCTACGGTTCGGCCCTGGGCCTTGTGCCCCCCCAGCTGCCCTGAGCTCTGAGGCGTGAGGCCGATATGACCGCAGACTACGATTCCGGCATCCACAATCGCCCTGATTCGGCTCGTTACCCTTTGCCCCCCCTCAAGCTTCACAGCATCAACATTGGCCTCTTTGAGAAAGCGACCGGCGTTAGCTACGGCATCCTCGTCATTTCGCTGATAGCTCATAAAGGGCATATCTCCCATCACGAATGTATTGGGGGCCCCACGGCGCACCGCCTCGCAGTGCACGATACACTGATCCATGGTAACCGCGACGGTTCCCTCGTAGCCGTAAATGCACATACCCATTGAATCTCCGACAAGAATCATGTCGAGTCCCGCCGCCTCGGCAAAGGTGGCTGTCGGATAGTCATAAGCCGTAAGCCAGGTCAGCTTCTGGCCGTCCTGCTTCATTTTGTAGAGCTCGTGAAGCATGAGTTTCTTTTTAGCCAAGATTTCTCCCTTGAAAGAATGCGTTTTTCTTCTTATGAATAGGCTTTCTGTATATCACATCGCAGGTCAGACTGCAACAACCGAACGAGCGCAGCAAGGAGCATGGAGCATGAAAACAAGAGAAGATGTCGAAATATTTATTCCGCAGGATGCAAAGAGAAAGGACGAGTTCGATGTCATCGTCGCCGGAGGAGGGCCGGCTGGTATCGGCGCCGTATTGGCGGCGGCTCTCTGCTGCAAAAAGGGGGTAACGCCGCGCACGCTCGATGTCAAGGATCTGCAGAGCAGGCTCAGGGAAATGGGCGTGGCGCTGTAGCAAAAGGCCACCTGCAAGGCAGCGGTGCGGGCTCAGCGTGGGCGGCTGAGCCCGCCCACCCGATGCGACGGTGCGCCGAAGCGCGGCTTCGAAACTGTGGCGATCCCAACCCGGGCCTTGACAAAGAGCACCAAAGGGCCATTATTGTTTACAAACAACCAAGTTGTAAAAGACCACCGGCAAAGCTGGTGGCTTCGAAACTGCAGTGAAAGAGCGAAAGGAGAAGAGAGTAATGAAAAAGATTCTACTTGCCGTGTCGTGCCTCATTCTTCTATCCGGTGCACTATTCGCCGGCGGAAAGCCCGAACCAGCGGCAGGAGAGGCCCTACACATCGTCATCGCAACCGATGCAACCTGGCCTCCAATGGAGTTCGTCAATGAGCAGAAGCAGATCGTGGGATTCGACATCGATCTCATGAACGCCGCTGCAAAGGAAGGCGGATTTACGGTTGAGTTCAAAAACACCGCCTGGGACGGAATATTCGCAGGTCTCGGTGCGGGCAAATACGATGCCGTCATGTCCTCGGTGACAATCACCGATGAGCGGAAGCAAACCATGGACTTTTCGATTCCCTATATCAACGCCGGACAGGTTTTGATCGTCCGCGCTGAAACCTCAGGAGTCACGGTGCTGGCCGATCTGAAGGGAAAATCAGTCGGGGCTCAAATCGGAACCACTGGCTACTTCGAAATCGAAAAGGTTCAGGGAGTCACCCCAAAGGCCTACGATGAGCTGGGCCTGGCGATCGAGGATCTGGTCAACAAGAGAATCGACGGCGTTGTCGCCGATACGCCCATCGCGGCCGATTTCGCGCTCCAGAATCCCAACTACAAGGACAAGCTGAAGATCGTAGGCGAGCCTTTCACCAATGAGTTCTACGGCGTGGCCGTTCAGAAGGGAAATACCAAAGTCCTCGATGCTATCAACAAGGGCCTGAAGGCCGTGCTCGATAAGAAAATGGACGAAAAAGTCAAGGACAAGTGGCTGCGTTAAAAAACGATTCCACCATCGAGATATCGGATGGTACGCTGATTCCCGATAAAGGAGAGAAATCGGTCTTTTCGGCCTGGAAGATCTCCTTTATCGGGGCCATAGCGTTGCTCATCGCCCTTCCGTTCATATCACCCGATCCCTACAGGCGCATTCTTCTCTTTCTTCCGGATGGAATCCTCAAGACCTTCGAGGTCACCGTCTATTCCATAATCTGCGCTACCGTCGTTGGCCTGCTGGCCGGACTGGGACGGATCTCCCGTATCACAATCATCAACCGCATCGCAACGGTATACGTCGAGGTGATCCGGGGCATTCCGCTTCTCGTACAGCTCTTCTACATCTACTACGCCCTGGCCAAACTGGTGGTTGTGCCGGATATCGCAGCGGCCATTATCGCGATGACGGTCTGCTACGGCGCCTACATGGGGGAGATCTTCAGAGCCGGGATTCAGTCCATTCCAAAGGGGCAGATGGAAGCCGCCTTAGCAGTGGGTATGAGCAGAACTCAGGCTTTCATCAAGGTTATCCTCCCGCAGACGATCCGAATCGTGCTGCCGCCCATCGGAAACGAGTTCATCGCTCTGCTCAAGGATTCCTCGCTGGTTTCGATCCTCGCCGTTTCGGATCTTCTCAGGCGAGGGCGGGAGTTCGCCTCCAAGACCTTTACCTATTTCGAAACGTACACCGTTGTAGCCCTGGTGTACCTCGTGCTCACCCTGTTTTTCTCGAGGCTCGTGGGCATAATGGAAGAGAGGCTACGATATGGCGGACGGTAGCGGGGACAGGATCCGAATAAAAGGAGCGCGCAAAATCTTCGGCAAGGTAGCGGCGCTGAACGGCGTCGACCTCAACGTCGAAGCGGGGAGTGTGGTGCTTATCATCGGACCATCAGGCAGCGGCAAGAGCACGCTGCTGAGGTGCATCAACAGACTGGAGTATCTGACCTCCGGCGATATATGGGTCGACGACGCCAGGGTAACAGATCCCAAGGGCGATATAAGAAAGATCAGGGAGGAGGTAGGAATGGTCTTCCAATCCTTCAACCTCTTTCATCATCTCACAGCGCTTCGTAATATCACGCTGGCGCCCATGACCGTGAAACGAATGGCGAAAAACGAGGCCAAAGATCTGGCTGGGAGATTGCTAAAGCGAGTGGGGCTTGCCGACAAGGCTGACTCCTTTCCCGATCAGCTCTCAGGAGGTCAGCAGCAGCGGGTTGCCATTGCAAGAGCGCTGGCCATGAATCCCAAAGTCATGCTCTTCGATGAGCCGACATCAGCACTCGATCCGGAGATGATCAAGGAGGTGCTCGACGTCATGCTGGATCTCGCCGCAGAAGGGATGACTATGATGGTGGTGTCTCACGAGATGGGATTCGCCCGCGCGGCGGCGAACCGGGTTGTATTCATGGACAACGGAGAGGTTATCGAAACGGGCACTCCAGCTGAGATCTTCGACCATCCAAAGGAATCCCGGACAAAGCGCTTTCTCGAGCACATCCTCTAGCTCGCCAGAGACCAATACCTCACATCATGCCGTAGTAGTTGATGAGGGAGAACTCGTTGACCACGTCCTTTACCCCCTCGACTTTGTGGGCAACCTCCTCACACCTTTCGGCGATCTGCATTGTCGTCACCGCTCCTCTTAGAATGACCACGCCCTCCTTGGCAGAGACTTCGAGGTACTGGATAGGCACCTCCTCCTCGTAGAGGATCTGAGCCTCGACTCTTTGGCTCAACGAAAGGTTTTCCAGCTCCACCGTGGCCTCTTTGAGGCGGTTCCCGACTTCTTTGCCCTTCACAGCGGTCTTGAGAATATCGACGCAAGAATCGATGGTAAGGGTTTTCGTGTTGAGCACCAGGTCGTAGATATCACTTTTATCCCAATCTATATTGAAGAAAAACTTGTGAAACCCGTTTCGGTCGTGATCGCTGTTGCTTATGATATGCTCTGCCTGCTTCTTCTCGCATTTCATTGTTTCCGAAACCCTAGCCAACCTGACCTCCATTGGTGCTTCGATTCGAACCGCCAGGGTTCCGGGGAGGTCTTTTAGGAGCACCTGACCGCCCCTTCCGACAATGACAACGTTTCCCTTCTGTGCGAAGTTATAAATAACCATTTTCATGAAGAGGAGAAACCTGTCCCTATCCGAAGAGAATACATCCCAGAGAGGCGGCTTTTTTTCGTCGTACTTCTCGAGCTTGATCTCCGAGAAGCCATGCTCTCCCAAGGCTTTGTTGAATCCCTCTTTGTCCAGGTAGTCGTACCTGAGGGCTTTTGCGACAGCCTGGGCGATGTCTGTCCCGAGGCTGCCCAGTTCTCTGGAAATCGTTATAATGGCCATGAGACACCTCCGCTACACATTGATTTGTTCCAATTCATCCTGCAGGGTTGCATGGATAAATTGACGAATTTTTTGTCGCGTATTCCCGTCCATATCGTCGTCAAACATGACAACGTTCCTCGAGCTTTCTTCGCGACTGACTCCCGCCAGTCGACCGGAGACACGGCAAATCATTCCCTTCAATCTCAACTGGATATCCTCCAGTGAGGTACCCACTTTGAGATCCAGCCTATCTTCAAAGGAACAGGCCATGCCGGCAGAGCTGATATCGATTATGTTGCCGTTGTAGAGCTTCCTGTCGATCCTGGCGTTGA
>CAZLRN010000139.1:0-10169 GCA_964561715.1 uncultured Spirochaetales bacterium | reverse complement strand
AAGGCAACGGGCAACGACATTCGCACCATCAATCCGGTGCCCGCCAACATCCGCGGAGGTATCACCACACTCGAAGAAAAATCTCTAGGAGCCATTCACAAGGCCGGATCTTCGGCTGTTCAAGGTGTGTTGGATTACGCCGAGAGGCCACCGGGCAAGGGCCTCTACTTCGTCGACAACTGGATGAGCCAGCTATCGATCTTTATGGGTTATGCAGCCGCTGGGGCACAGCTTGTTCTCTATCAGTACGGCGGCATGAAGATCCCCGAGGGCTCGATCCTAAGCGGTAATGTTGGTGTCGTCTCTCCCCTGCTCTGGGCTACTGCCAACCCGACAACCTATGCCAGCGCCAAAAACAGCATCGATTTCTTCTCCGGCACCATAATCGAAGGCTCGGAAACTCTCGAGCAGGCCGGGGAGCGTCTTTACGACATCATCCTGGATATAGCATCGGGAACGATGACCCGGGTGGAAACGCTAGATTACTCCGATCCCCTTCAGCCTTACACCAAAGACCCTGTCTTCTAGTGTACAGTCTGCAGGAGTAAAAGACCGTCGCTTCGGGTGGGCGGCTGAGCTCGGTGTGGGCTCAGTCGGGAGGGCTCGGCGTGGGCGGGGTGCGGTGCGGGCGGCTGAGCCCGTCCGACTGAGCTCGCCCACGCCGCCCACCCGCAGCGCGGCTTCGAAACTGCAGTCAAGGTGGAGAAACGCAGCAAGAAATCCTCGTGGAGTTGACACGGTTTCGGCGATCGAAGCATACTGTGCCACAATCAGGACACTATCAGTTGGCGGTAGGACATGGTAAAGGTAAAGATCATAGGTGCCGGAGGTTTCGGGGGTGTTGGTGCCGTCGAGCTTCTGACGCGTCACCCCGAGGCGGAAGTTGCCTGTCTTCAGGATATCGCAGATATCGGGACACCGATCAGCGAGCTCTATCCCCATCTGGCCGGATACTGCGATCTTGAAATCGTCGATGCCGAAGACGAGAGGGCCAAGCTGCCCGTAGATGTGGTCTTTCTGGCCACGCCTGACAGAGTCGGAATGAAGATTGCGCCTGAGTATATCGAAGCAGGCGTCAAGGTTATAGATTACAGCGGGGATTTCAGGTTTGACTCCGAGCAGGACTATGCAGAGTACGCCGGCCGAATCGGGCTCGAAAAAAAACATGGAGCTCCAGAGCTCTTGTCACAGACCGTTTACGGTTTGACAGAGCTCCACAGAGAAGCAATCAACCAAAAACGAATGATCGTGGGAAACCCCGGCTGTTTTGCCGTTAGCTGTCTCTTGGCGCTGGCCCCTGCTGCGGCAAACCGACTAATCGCTCCCAAAAGCATCGTATGCGACTGCAAAACCGGCGTATCAGGTGCAGGCAAGAAACCGAACGCGGCCTTTCACTACCCCGCACGCTACGAGATGATGAACGCCTACAGATTGAGTGGGCATCAGCATGTGTGCGAAATAGAGCGGGAACTCACCCTTCTAGCCGAGGAGAGCATCGTCATCACCTTCACAGCCCAGGTCGTCCCGGTCTGTCGAGGCATCATGTCGACAGTCTATGCGGATTTGAATAGCCCGACTAAGCCCTCAGAATTGATAGAAGCTTACAAAAGCCACTATGCAAAGGAACCCTTTGTCAGGGTTATGGATCGCAGCGCTTCGATAGGCTCTATGCATGTACGCGGGACAAACCGATGTCTGCTCGTCGTAGACGTCGATGAGAGAGTCAACCGGCTGCGGGTGATCTCCCACATCGACAATCTGGTCAAGGGGCAGGCAGGCTCCGCGGTACAGAACATGAACCGGCTTTTCGGTCTGGAAGAGACCGCCGGTCTGGCCCTACCCTCCCAGTACCCCTGATCACCGAGGAGTCTCCTTATGAATCTGCACGCCCTTCTAAAGGAACGCGAGGAGCAGGGGCAGCCGATCCGCGTCGGGTTAATCGGCGCCGGAAAGTTCGGATCCATGTTCCTCTCTCAGGCCCGTCTGATTCCCGGCATGCAGATAGTGGGGATCGCTGACCTGCAGATCGACCGGATTCGAGCTGCGCTTGTGAAGACAGGCTGGGAAAAAGGATCGATGCAGACTTGCCGCTCCGCCGGTGAGATAAACGACCTGTCCAGCCGCGGATGCATCGCAATGCTCGACGACTCGTCGCAGCTCATCGGCGCGGAGTTGGATGTAATCATTGAGTGCACGGGCATTCCCGAGGTTGGAATCCGGCACGCTCTCGACGCCTTCAACCATGGCAGCCACGTTGTTATGGTCAACGTTGAGGCCGACTGCTTGGTAGGCCCGCTCCTGTCGCAGAAGGCAAAGCACGCTGGCGTTGTCTACAGTCTCGCCTACGGCGACCAGCCGGCCATCATCTGTGAGATGGTGGACTGGGCAAGAGCTTGCGGCTTCGAAGTCATGGCTGCAGGCAAGGGAACCAAATACCTGCCCGAATACCACCATTCAACCCCTGCCACGGTGTGGGATTACTACGGCTTTACCGAAGAGCAAATCGCCCAGGGGGATTTCAATCCTAAAATGTTCAACTCCTTTCTAGACGGTACCAAATCGGCCATCGAAATGGCGGCCGTCGCAAATGCCACCGGCCTGGTGCCTCAATCCGAGGGCTTGAGTTTCCCGCCGGTTTCTGCACGCCAACTCGCCGAAACTCTGAAACCGAGGGAGGATGGAGGTTCCCTTACCAGAAGCGGCACGGTCGAGGTCATCTCGTGCCTGGCTCGCGACGGTTCTCTTTTGGAGGATGATCTGCGATTCGGGGTTTTTGTCACATTTAAAGCCCCGACGGAGTACGTGAAGCGGTGTTTCGCCGAGTACGGCCTGTGCACCGACAGTTCGGGTCTTTACGCCGGACTATACCGCCCGGCTCATCTTATCGGGCTGGAACTCAGCATCAGCGTTGCTTCTGCGGCTCTGCGAGGGGAGCCAACAGGATGCGCGCGGGATTTTATAGGAGATGTGGGTTCGGTAGCAAAAAGGGATCTCGGTCCTGGAGATGTGCTCGACGGCGAGGGGGGCTATGCCGTTTACGGCAAGCTGCTTCCCGCAGGGGACAGTCTCGGAAGAGGGATCCTTCCCCTCGGGCTGGCATCGGGCCTCAGGATGAAGCACGCCGTGAAAGCTGACGGATGGATCTCGTATGAAGATGTCGAGATCGATCCTAAAAACGTCGCGGTGAAACTAAGACGAGAGCTGGAAAGCCAAGTCAGCCGCGGTCGAATCACTCGGTGAGCGGGTATGCCGTTGGCTAGCCTAACCAGTTAATACGGATCAGTAGCCGAGGGGCTCACCGACCAATACGACCGTAGCGTTGACCATTGGCGGTGCCCTGTGCAGGATCGTCGTAAAGCCGCAGATCCGCTCTTTTGAGTCACAGTCCGTGCAAACCCCGGTTTGAGCGCAGGGAGTCTTGACCCCCAGCCTGTGGGCATTTATGGCCGCCGCGGTGTTCCTGGCACGGTGAATAGCGGCATCCAGATCCTTCACTATTTTGTTGGTTCCCGTAACGATGATGACCTTCTTGGGACCAAAAATCATCGCGGCTACCCTCTGACCTCCGCCGTCGATATTGACCAGTTCGCCGCTCTCGGTAAGTGCATTAGTGCTGGTAATAAAAACATCGGAGTTGAGCTGACGACGTCGCACTTCGGTGATTTCCTCCGTCGAGGCGCCGCTGGCCCGTGCCACCCAGTGGTCGGCGAGTTTGTGACCGCGCTTCTCGAGCTCCTCGGAAAGCCCCAGCTGCCGCACTGTCACCGATCCTCCAAATCCCACAAAGGCTCCCTCCGGTATCATCTCCAGAATCCGAGCCGCTGCCTCTTCCTTGGATGGGACGCTGATAGTGTTAAAGCCGTTTTTCGACAACGCCTTGGCGGTCCTCTCAACCATGATTTTTCGGTGCCATTCGACGTGTTCCATAATGCTATCTCTCCTCTGCTGTCGCTAAAAAATTCACCTTGTGATCTGCTTTTTAATTCTCGATTACTTTACATGATTGGAGAAAAACTAGATAGTAAGGCACACCACTGAAGGTGATAAAAGATGAAAATTACAGCACTCAAGAGCTTCACCGTCTCGAAGGGTAAAAGCAATTACTTTTTCGTGAAGGTGGAGACGGATGAGGGAATTTACGGAATCGGAGAGGGAGGCCTCGGCTGGCGGACGCGGGCCATGGCCGCTGTTTTGCAGGATTTTGGACCGGCTCTAGTGGGTCAGGATCCTTTTCGGATCGAACATCTCTGGCAGGTAATGTTTCGCGGAGGATTCTTTCCGGGCGGTGTCGTGCAGACAGCGACGCTCAGCGCCGTTGATATCGCCCTGTGGGATCTCAAAGGCAAAGCCCTCAAGGTGCCTGTCTACGAGCTTTTGGGCGGTCGCACCAGAGATAGAGTCGTTTGCTATCCTCACAACACCCCGAACGGGTCCATCGAGAGTCTGGTGGAGAGCTGCAAAAAGACCGTTTCTGAGGGGTGGAAATTCGTGCGCTGGGGTATAACGGATCCCCGCGGCGGAGATAGCTTCGAGCCATCCAATGCGGTACGCCACGGCATAGACCAGGTGAAAGCGGTGAGGGAGGCTGTAGGACCGGACATCGAGCTGACGGTCGATTTACATACACGCCTCGATCCAACGGCGAGCATCGAGTTCTGCCGCGCCGTGGAGCCCTATCGTCCTTTTTTCATCGAAGACCCTTTGCGCAGCGAAAATCCCTCCTCACTCAGAAACCTCCGGCAGCAAACCTCTGTACCGATTGCTGTGGGAGAACAGTTCGCCAGTAAGTGGGCTTTTCGAGAGGCCATCGAGCAGGAGCTCATGGACTACTGCCGGGTGGACCTCTGCATCGCGGGTGGTCTGACGGAGGCCCGCAAGATTGCCGGCTGGTGCGAGACGCACTATATCTATCTGGCCCCTCACAATCCACTCGGTCCCGTCTCCACTGCAGCCTGCCTGCATCTCTGCCTTGCATCCTCCCTCGTGGGAGTGCAGGAGCTGGCCCGTCCGCCTATGTCAGTGTTGACTGACGTTGTTCCCGTTCAGGTCCCCTTCTCCGACGGTCATCTTCAGATACCAAAGGGCCCGGGATTGGGAATCGAGTTCGACGAAGAGGCGGCTCTTGGATCCGAGGTAGCTGCCCCTGGAACTGGCGTAGGCTATGCGCGGGACGACGGCTCTTACACGAACTGGTGATCTCACAGTACAATCTGATCGCCGTTGCGCAAAAAAACAAGAACAGGAGAAGATTGGATGAAAGATAACGTAACAATCAGAGGAGTGGAGGTTCATGAGTTTCAGTACGTGCTCCAGGATCACGGCTACGACTACAATGGTCTCTTTGCGATCTACAAGAAGGGCAGCTCCCTCACCCGCCGCAGTCTGGCTATCAAGATCCACACGGATGTCGGCATAACGGGAGAATACGTCGGGGGATTAACGGCGGGAGCCGGCCAGTTCCATGCCATCGGCAATTATCTCGTTGGTAAAAACGCCTTGGAGAGAGAGTTCATTTTCGATGACATCAAGAGGGCGTTGCGTCACTATGACAAAGCCGGAATTGGCCCGGTGGATATTGCGCTTTGGGACATTGCAGGGAAGTTGTACGACGCTCCCATCTACCGCCTCTTGGGCGGCTACCGGCGCAAGCTTCCTGCATACGCCAGCACCTATCACGGGGAAGAGAACTCAGGCTATATCGACACTCCCCAGGCGTACGCTGATTTCGCGGAGCAGTGTCACGAGATGGGCTATCCAGCCTTCAAGCTGCATGTCTGGGGCGAGCCTCCCTTTGCCAGAGATATCGCCACCATTGCCGAAGTTGGAAAGAGGGTGGGTGACAAGATGGATCTCATGATTGACGGCTCCTGCGCCTACCGCACCTTCTGGGACGCCCTTCAGATAGGGAAGGCCTGCGACGAAGAGAACTTCATGTGGGTGGAAGACCTCATGTCAGAATCCGGCGTCTCGGCTTTTGCCTACAGAAAACTACGGCAGCTGATCAAGACTCCTGTTCTTCAGATGGAGATGGTGAGAGGACTGGAGCCGAAAATCGACTACATCGTATCGGAGGCTACGGATTTTGTCAGGGGCGATTTAAAGCTCGATGGTGGCTTCACGGGAGTGATGAAGATCGCCAATGCCGCGCAGGGATTCGGCCTCGACGTGGAGCTGCACGGAGCGGGTCCGGCGGAACGCCACTGCATGGCGGCAATGCGTAACTCGAATTACTACGAGATGGCGCTGGTTCATCCGACGGGGGCCTTCATGGCGGCTCCGGTTTACAAGAACTACCGCGACGGGCTGGATGCCATCGATAAGAATGGATGCGTGGAAGTGCCGGAGGGTCCGGGCCTTGGAGTGGAATACGACTGGGATTACATCATGAAAAATCGTGTCGGAGGCATGGAGTTCAAATAGAGTCCAGCTCCACCGGCCTTCCGAGTTCGGCCGACTTCAGCGCCCCCTGGATAAGCCTTGTGTTCAGAAGCCCATCTTGTCCAGTCGCCAGCGGTTTGCATCCGGTTTCGACACAATCGATGAAATGATAGATGCTCTCCACGGCAAATCCCATCTGCTTGCCGTGGATTTCAGGAGTGATGAGCATATCCTCGAACGCTATTTCCGGGACACCTCTTTGCGTCTTGTCCGAATACTTTGCTGAGATGCGGTGATGGGTCGGGTCGAGATAAATCACGCCCTCTGTGCCGACAATCTCGCACTTGTGGTCGATGTTTGAGGGAGCAGTGCGAGGAAGGATCCAGAGGTTTTCGACCACAGCCAGAGCACCATCAGCGAAGTCCACATGAGTTACGAAGAGATCAGGAGTCTGAACTCCTCTGCTGTGAAGAACACCTTCTCTCCTCTCGCAGAATACGCGTGTCGGTTCTTTGCCCATGAGCCAGCAGGTTGTATCCAGAGAGTGACTTCCGAGAAACCACATCGCGGATGAGCGCCCCGCCCAAGGCAGCATCTCCATCGGCACATAGGTCGTGTTGCTCAGCCTGTAGTAGATGTACCGGATATCTCCCAGCTCACCCTCCCGAATGCTTTTCCAGGCATTGTGGTAGGGGGGATTCCAGCGATTGTGCCAATCTACCATGAGGATCACCCCTGCATCTTCGGTTTCCTCGACCATGCGCCGGCACTCCTCGACGTTAGTGGCCAAAGGCTTCTCGACAAGAATATGCAAACCGCGATTGGCTGCTTTCAGAACAATCTCTGTGTGGAGGGGATCCGGGGTGACTACGGAAACGCCGTCTAGATCTTCGCCCAGAAGCTTATCAACGTCCGTGAAGATCTTGGGTACACTGAACTCTTCGGCTACCTTCCGGGCTCGATTTTCGTCAATGTCACAGATCGCGACAAGCTCTGCTGGAGGGTGCTGCATGTAAGCCCTTATGTGCATTCTCCCCCATATACCGGCTCCGATGACTGCGAAGCGCGCCATGAATGCCCTCCACTATCCTACCAGTCCCGGATCGAACCATCGAAGGCTCGAAGCGTCGGGATCTTCCGATCCACCAGCGGAGTAGCCTTGATGGCTTCCTCATCCAACTCGACGCCGAGGCCGGGACCCTCCAGCGGGAGAGCGTAGCCATCCACGACTTCGGGTAGGGGTCCTACCGGTCTCGACGGAGCGCCGCGTGGGCGGCTGAGCTCCGACGCGGCGACGCCCGGCCTAGCGCGGCCCGGCGTGGCGACGCCCGGCGTGGCGACGCCCGGCCTCGTCACGTCGGTGCCTTCCCTGTTGACAAAGGGCGCTTCGAGCAGCTCGACATTCGGAATGGCTAGAGCCGCATGCATGCTCGCCGCTGTCCCCAGGGCTCCTGCGTTGTTGTGAATGATGAGGTTGATGTAGTAGGTCTCGGCGAAGGCGGCGATTTTCTTCATTTCACTGATTCCGCCGCAATGACAGATATCCGGCCGGATATAATCAACGCAATTATTGGTGATAAGCTCCCTAAACTCCCACTTGCTGTGGCTTCGCTCCCCCGTGGCCAGGGGAATGTTGGTTTGCTGCCTGAGCTGGGCTATAACCTGGGGATTCTCGTGCCGCAGGGGATCCTCGATGAGGAATGGTCGAAAGGGCTTGATCTCCTCTGCGAGCTTGACCGCCCACTGTAGATCGTAGCGGCCATGACATTCCACTATGAGGTCTACGTCATCGCCGACGGCCTTGCGGATGGCCTCCATGTATTCCACCTGTTGCTTGACGGCGCTGGCGTGGTCATGAATTCCCTCGGCGTCGTAGGTGTGGAAACCTCGAAATCGAATGGCCGTAATGCCCCGATCTGCCCGTTCTTTGGCTACGGCTGCAATTTCATCCGCGCTCATGGCGGCTGCATGACCGTATAGCCTCACCCGCTCGCGCGCTAAGCCTCCGAGAAGCTGGTAGACCGGCACTCCCAAAGCCTTCCCCTTGATATCCCAAAGAGCCATATCGATGCCGCTGATTGCGGCGCCTGTCACAGGGCCACCTCTCATGAAGAGGCTTCTAAAGCACATCTGCCACAGATATTCGATACGCTGGGGATCCTCACCGATCAGATACTGCCGCAGATCCGTGAGAAGCCCCGCCGCAGCCCGCGGAAAGAAATGAATCGTCGCTTCGCCGTATCCTTTGATTCCGCTGTCCGTCTCGATCACGACAAAGAGAGCGTTACTGCTGCCATCCATCGTTAGATGGTGTCTGACGTCGGCAATTTTCACAGTGTCTCCTGGAGTTGGTTACAGGTGATCTTATAACCCACTGCGTGAGTTTTTACAAGTTCGGCAGTCTCTCCCTTAAGCCCACCTCCCTCCGGGGCGGTCATCGCAGTAAGTCCAATGAGCGTCGTCACGCCAGCAAGTTGGACATTTCTTTGATCCGGCCTATAATATTCCTATAACAAAAAGCTGGAGGAATCATAAATGCATTTTAAAAAAGAAAGCATTCCGGAGAAGACAGAGTTTGGTGATTTGGCGCCTTTCTATCACCAAATTCCAAGAGGAACCGATGTTGATGCGCTGTTCGGGGGGCTTCCTAACAACATGTGTGCGGTCCCTCATTGGGGTTACATGGTAAAGGGGGCGATGGTCATCAAGTACGCCGACGGCACCAAGGAAGAGATCAGCGCCGGCGATGTCTATTATCTTCCGCCCAATCACACAGCCGAAATCAAAGAAGATATTGGAATGGTGGAGTTCAGTCCCAAAGAGGAATTCTGGAAACTGATGAGCCATATTGCAAAGAAGACCGGAGGGACGTCTTAGGGGCGGACCAACCGACTATCTAGCCTCTCTCCTAGCCTCTCTCGCCGGGATTCCGATTCGCAGCTGTGGTCAGGCCAGCCTGGGTCCGAGACATTCAATCGTCTCCTAGCAAGCCGACAATCCGCGCCCTTTCGAGCAAATCGGCCCCGTGAGGTGCCTTATTGAGCGCCCCGGTAAGGTCCTTTCCGGCTTCGTGCATGGCCTGGTGTCTTCCGCCCTTCCAGAGGAAGCAATCGGTCACATCGTAAACCCGTCCCTTGTAGGCGATATAGGCGGATCGTCCCTGCCTTCCGTCGTTGAGGGCCAGCTCGCTTCCAGTGATCTTCTTCATTTCCTCTTCCGTTGGGTGATACGATCAGCTTCGAATCGGAGGGGAAGCCCCTCGGCAATCGGGGGCTCCCCCAACGCTCGAATCATGCCTACTTAATGAATTTGCCTACAAAGGGCGAGGTTTCGCCGCGGCGCATAAAATGCCCGGAGGGCCCCTCGCCTAAGAACTCTGAGAACCAAGACTCGTGCTCGATTTCCTCGTTCAGGATCGCCAGCGCGAGATCGTAGGTCCGATGATCCTTTCCAGCCGTCATATTGCAGATCTGGGTGTATCCCCTCACCGCGCAACGCTCAGCCTCGACCAGAACTTTTAAAAGCTCCTTCGTGTTGTTGGGATCCTTTGGAAGCGAAGCAGGGGGACAGGCTGAGACATCGTGAAACTCCTTCATGTCTCCAGGAAGCTTTCCGCCAAGCTCGTAGATCCTCGGTACCAGCGCCTCGAAGTGATTGCGGTCCTCGATCCGCGCCACCTCGGCGATCTCCTTGATGCCTTCGCCCTCCAACCCGATCAGGTTGACTCGCAGAATAGTGTAGTAGTAGAAGGTCGTCAGCTCAGCCGACGCGTTCTTTACCAGGAGCTCTAG
>CAZLRN010000138.1:2185-10219 GCA_964561715.1 uncultured Spirochaetales bacterium | reverse complement strand
GCCACGTCGCAGCCAACGATATGAATCATCGTAGCAACTCCAGCCGTTATAAAACGAGAAGGAGGCTTAAGCGACTTGACCTTGTTTAGCGATCGTATAATAATGTATACAAGCAAAGATGCGTCGTCATCTGTAATGCCCTGGGAGGGGAATAATGCGTAAGTCACAGATCGCATACGACGAGAAATCAATAAAAACTCTTGATGCTCTTGCCCACATTAGGTTGAGAACCGGTATGTATGTCGGCAGACTGGGAGACGGTAGCCATCCTCAGGATGGGATTTATGTCCTTTTGAAGGAAGTCATCGATAACAGCGTCGACGAGTATATCCTCGGAGAAGGTCGAAGAATCGAAATCAAGAGAAAGAAAGACACCATTTCCGTAAGGGATTACGGCAGGGGTATCCCACTGGGTAAGGTCATCGATTGCGTCAGCAAAATCAACACCGGCGGGAAATACTCAGATGATGTTTACCAGTTCTCCGTTGGGCTAAATGGAGTCGGCACCAAGGCAGTAAACGCCCTGAGCTCTCATTTCGAGGTATGCAGCTGGAGGGATAGCAAATTAGTACGGGCTCAATTTAAAGAGGGAAAACTCCTCTCAAAAAAAGAAGGGAGGGCCAAAAACGAAAAAAGCGGCACCTATATCGCCTTTTCGCCGGATCCAAAGATCTTTAAAAGGTACGATTGGAACGAAGATTTCATAAAAAAGCGGCTTCGCTATTACGCATACCTGAACAGCGGCCTGACTCTTGTTTATAACAAGGACAGAATTGTCAGCAGAGACGGCCTAGCCGATTTGCTCAAAGAGGAGATCGGCAACGAACCTACCCATTACCAAATCATGCACTACAAAGGGGCCTACCTGGAGTTTGCCTTTACCCACACTCCCACCTTTGGCGAGAACTACTACAGCTTTGTGAATGGACAGTACACGATTGACGGGGGAACCCATCAGATGGCCTTTCGATTGGGAATACTCAAAGGAGTAAACGAATACGCGGGAAACAGCTTTACAGGAGAAGATGTGCGAGAGGGCCTGACTGGAGTCATCTCCATCAAGCTCAAAGAACCGATATTTGAAAGTCAAACCAAAAACAAACTGGGAAATACAGAGATTCGAAGCTGGATCTCCAACAAGGTCAAGGAAGAGGTTCTCATCTGGCTTCATAAAAACGAAGCCGAAGCAAAAAAACTCCTCGACAAGGTCAAGACAAACGAACGCATTAGGAAAGAGCTCTCCACAATCAAGAAACAAGCCAGAGAACGTGCCAAGAAAGTGGCCATTCACATACCGAAGCTTACGGATTGCCGCGTTCATTACGGCGATCTAAAACACGATCGAAGAGAAGAGAGCAGCATCTTTCTCACCGAGGGAGATTCGGCTGGAGGTCCGATGATACAGGCTCGGGATGTCTACACCCAGGCGATCTTCTCGCTGAAAGGCAAACCGCTCAACTGCTTTGGTCTTAAAAGAGATGCGGTATACAAAAACGAGGAGCTCTACAATATCATGCGGGCCTTAGGTATCGAGGATGGTTTGGATGGGCTTCGTTACAACAGAATTATTATCGCCACAGATGCGGATGTCGATGGAATGCATATTCGAAATCTGCTCTTAACATTCTTTCTTCACTATTTCGAAGAATTGGTTATCAAAGGACATATATACATCCTCGAGACGCCTCTCTTCCGTGTGAGGAACAGGAACGAAACGATTTATTGCTACTCAGAGGGAGAAAGAGATGAGGCGCAGGAAAGACTGAAAGGCGCAGAGGTGACCCGTTTCAAGGGATTGGGGGAAATCAATCCCCAAGAGTTCAAGCAATTTATATCTGACGAAGACCATCTGACACCGGTAGATGTCAATTCCATGGGTGCCGTCCATAAGGTCCTAGATTTTCTGATGGGCAAAAACACACCCGAGCGCCGGCAGTTTATTGTCAATAACCTGAGATCCGATGTCATCTGATTCGAAAGGAGGGATGTGAATGAGCCGGCTTAAACCCCTCATGGAAAAAAACTTCATAGAATATGCCAGCTATGTCATCATCGACAGAGCTATTCCCGATGTGCGTGACGGCTGCAAGCCTGTGCAGCGGAGAATTCTTCATACCCTCTTTGAAATGCACGACGGAAAATTTCACAAAGTTGCTAACGTCATTGGCGAGACAATGAAGCTGCATCCCCATGGCGAAGCTTCCATAGGGGACGCTCTAGTCCTGCTGGCAAACAAAGAATACTTCATCGAGAAACAGGGCAACTTCGGAAACACAATTACCGGTCACAGCGCCGCCGCTCCGCGCTACACAGAATGCCGGCTGACACCTCTTGCCCTAGACACGCTGTTCAATAAGCCTCTCACCACGTTTATTCCCAGTTATGATGGAAGGAAGCAGGAACCCCTTCAGCTCCCCGCCAAGGTTCCGGTGCTTCTGATGTCGGGAACCGAGGGCATAGCGGTTGGGCTGGCTACAAGGATCTTTCCCCACAATTTTATCGAGCTTTTGGAGGCGCAGATAAGGATACTCAAGAAGCAGACGATTTCGGTATTTCCAGATTTTCTCCAGGGAGGGCTTGTAGACATCTCCGAATACGATGATGGAAGGGGAAGGGTACGGGTTCGCGCCAAAATAGAGAGGATCAATGACAAGAGACTCATTATACGGGAAATTCCGTACTCCACGACCACAACGAGTCTCATCGCCTCCATCGAAGCGGCAGTCCAGAAAGGCCAGGTCGGCATCACGACGATTAATGATTTCACAACCGATGTTGTTGAAATCGAACTTATCACGTCCCGCGGCGTGAACAGCAAAGAGGTAATCCCACAGCTTTTCGCCTATACAGACTGTGAAATCACCCTTTCATCCAATATTGTCGCCATCAGAGACAATCGTCCCATCGAAACCACGGTAAGTGAATACCTCGAATCATCCACGGCGCAACTGAAAAAGCTCATCAAAGACGAACTAGCCCATGAACTGGCCAATCTAGAGGATAAGCAA
Organism: uncultured Spirochaetales bacterium; assembly: GCA_964561715.1. Taxonomy (GTDB): domain Bacteria; phylum Spirochaetota; class Spirochaetia; order SZUA-6; family CAZLRN01; genus CAZLRN01. The sequence continues at coordinate 7,211 of CAZLRN010000138.1, read as the reverse complement.
CATTGGCTGACCCTCGAGCAGATATTTATCGAGAATCGGGTTTATAAGCGCATAGAGAAGGCGAGATCGGAACAGCAGGTAAAAAAGCAGGTATACGAAGGTATGAACGTCTATTCCCATCTGTTCATTCGAGAAATGACCGATGATGACGTTAGAAGGCTGCTCGATCTTCGGATCCGTCGGATTTCTGCGTATGATATTGAGAAGTACAGGGAGCAGATCGACGAAGTGGTCGCTGCGATCGCACAATGCCGTGCAAAACTGCGGTCTCTTACAAAAACAACAATTAGCTATTTGCAGGACCTCATCGAGAAATATGCGCAGACTTTCCCCCGTCATTCTAAAATCACTCATTTCGAGGCTGTGGATCGAAGAAGTGTCGCCAAAGCCAACATCCGCTTGGGATATGACCGAACCACCGGTTTTTTTGGCAGTAGTGTCAAAGAACAGGATCGACAACTAACAGTCTCCAGCTATGATCGCATCCTTGCTGTCTCCAGTAATGGTACCTATCGCGTTATGGCTCCCCCGGATAAGATCCTGCTTCCCAAAAGGCTTGTCTACTGCGCCCGCTTCGATCCAGAAAAGGGTGCAGAATTCACTCTCGTCTACCGTGACGCAGACAAAGTGGCTTGGGCCAAGAGGGTCAGGATCGACAAGTACATCACGGACAAGGTGTATGACCTCTGCAAATCCAGCCCTAGCGGAATCGACTATCTCAACTCATCCGGTAAACCCCACGCGGTGAGGCTGCATTTTGTCCCCAAAAAAAGGCAAAAGATCAACGACGCGAAGATCGACTTGAAGCTCATAAAGCCGTGCGGTCTAGCAGCTCGCGGGACCCGACTCCACGCCAAGCCGGTGCGAAGAATCGAGGTGCTTACAGCGGGCGCGACTTAGTGGGAGGCCGAGACGCCTCGATCTTTTTTGAATTGAAAGAGGGTTAAATCTAGGTCCAGTTTTTTCCCGTAGGAGATAATAGACTGCACGTACCTCTTTGTCTCCGGCGGTACGCCTCCCTGGCGAACTCCCCAAATGCCGCGGTTGTATGCTGCCAGCGCAAGCTTTGTATCCCCCATCACTCTTATGCAGTATTTCAAGAAAACCAGAGCAGTGCGTGTATTCTTTCTGATATCGAAGAACTCTGAACGAGACCAGCTCTGTCTATGTCCGTCATTGAGTTGAAAAAGGCCCCAGTCTTTCGACCCTCCTTTATTAGGACGACTGACGGCACGGGCATTAAATTGGCTCTCTCGCCAAGCCAGGGCAAAAGCTATGTTTACGGGTATGTCCTGCTCGATTGACTCCTCGAGAATAATTCGAGCGATTTCGCGATCTCTGGTGTATTGGGAGTAGAAATCTACCAGATCAGTTAGCTTTTGAAAACGGCGAATTTTATAATTCCGGTCTATCTCGGTGAAATGCTTCGAAAGATCTATTTTCGGTTCTGTATCTTCGCTACGGTAAGCTCGTAGCCCTTTCATGAGTCCTCTCATGATGTCCGCAGAAATGGGATTGGCTGCAAAAAGAGAGAATAGAGTGGAGCAGATGAGAAGAAAAACTACCGGAAGTCGCCAGTCTATCCGCTCCTTGCTTGGCTTTTCGTTCATTTGTGATGCACTCCCCTATGAGGACAGACCTCTCTTATCCTCCCCAAATCTAACTCGTTAAACCTCTGTTAGGATTTGATTTTTAGATTTGCACCGAAATATACAGAATTCCTTTGCCACGATCAAGAAAATTGTATCTTCAAATTTGGATAAATCATGTCTTTTCGATATGATGGCTTGTGGGTATGGACCTGTTCGATCAGAAATACAGAGAGGAAATAGCGAAAGAGCAGCCCTTGGCGGCTAGGATGAGGCCTCAGCGATTGGATGAATTCATAGGGCAGGAACATATCGCAGGTCCAGGCCGTCTTCTCCACAGGGCAATCCAGGCTGATCAGCTCTCTTCGATCATCTTGTATGGCCCTCCTGGAACCGGGAAAACTTCCCTCGCCGCAGTCATAGCTCATACCACGAAAAGCCACTTTGTGACGATCAATGCCGTGCTCTCCGGTGTCAAAGAAATCAGACAGGCTATCGAGCTTTCTAAGGAGAGAAGGCGCCTTCACGGGGTGAGGACGATTCTTTTTGTGGATGAGGTTCATCGCTGGAACAAAGCCCAGCAGGATGCGCTTTTGCCCTGGGTGGAGAATGGAACGGTAATTCTCATTGGAGCAACCATCGAGAATCCCTACTTCGAGGTGAATCGGGCGCTAGTAAGCCGTAGTCGAGTCTTCCAGCTCAAGCTTCTTTCGAACGATGATTTAATGAGAATCGCAAAAAGGGCGCTCGAGGATCCTGATCGAGGCTACGGCGCCTACCAGGTTTCCATAGAAGCCGACGCTCTGGAACATTTGGTCAAAGTATCCAATGGAGATGCGAGAAGTCTTCTCAATGCGCTGGAACTGGCGGTGGAGACCACTCCAGAAAGGTTTCCACCGTCTCCGGGCGAAACCATTCACATAGATATGAGGGTGGCAGAGGAGAGCATTCAAAAGCGTGTGGTTCTCTATGACAAGGAGGGAGACTACCATTTCGACACGATTAGCGCCTTTATAAAGTCTCTCAGAGGATCTGATCCCGATGCGGCTCTCTACTGGCTGGCCAAGATGATTCATGCTGGCGAAGATCCCCATTTCATTTTCCGCCGTATGCTCATCTTTGCCTCTGAGGATATCGGCATGGCGGATCCTCAGGCCCTTATCTTCACAGAGGCAGCCGCAGCAGCCTTCGATCGTGTCGGCCTTCCGGAGGGCAGATTCCATCTGGCCCATGCCGTTCTCTATCTTTCAACAGCCCCAAAATCCAACTCAATATTTGCATTCTTTGACGCCCTGGGGACTGTAGAGAACGAACGAGAAGGGGAGGTGCCTTCCCACCTGAAGGATGGAAGCCGAGATAAAGAAAAATTCGGGCACGGCGAAGGCTATCTCTACCCTCACGCTTACCGAGATCACTGGGTTTTACAGCAGTACCTCCCGGAATCTCTTCAGGGCAAGGTTTTCTACAATCCGGGTCGTCTTGGATACGAAGCGGGCTTGAAGATTGAAATCGAAAAGAGGCGAGAGGCACAGCTTTCGGCGATGATCGAGCTATCCGGCGACAACCAGGAGGTTCTTACTTTCAGCCCTCCGGATTCAGGCAAGGAGAGATGGCTCGCAAGAGCAGCCGGATCGATGTCGAGCTTTCTCGGGAGCCTTCGTGACAAACTCTTTGCTGAGATATCCCTGCCGCGTCATTCTGTCGTGCTCGACATTAATGCCGCTCAAGGTTTGCTCACGTGGGAGCTCGTCAGACGAGTACCCGAGGGAGGGGTCTGGGCACGTATCGATCCAGGTGATAGGTTCTTGCGGGATATGATTGGAGAACTGCCCGAATTGGATCGTCCGATTTTACTCGAAAGCGATATCACAAGCCTCAACGAGGCCCTGGCCAGGCAGGGGAAATCGGATTTGCGGTTTGATTTGATTGTAGGCCGCAATGCCATCGGACGATTGCCTGACAAAAAGGCGATCCTCCAGTATTTAGAATCAATTCTGTCCACAGGAGGAATCCTTGCCCTCTCAGAGACTCTGCCACGGGCGGGACAGAGGTTGTCCGAGCTCATGGATGCCTCATCGCTCTCGAAAGACGTGCTGGATCGGTTCAGAAAGGCCGAGGATCGGATCTACACCGAGTCTAATAACGCGATGGTCAATTGGGACCATGATTCGTTGCGTGGTCTTTTGGACGAGATCGGCTACGAAAATGTGCAGATCAGGGTCGAGCAGGATACCCTGAACAGAACGATTAAAGGTAGTGACCTGGATTCCTGGTTTGCTCTGGACCCTCCATCGAAGCTGGTTCAGGGGCTTCGAGCTACCCTCCAGGATAAAGAAATCCTAGATCTAGCCGGGATGTTCAAAAGATACATCGAAGACAAAGAGGTTCTGTGGAAAAAGAGCGTCGTATTCTTAAAAGCTCAGAAGGGTTAGAGGGCGAATGATATGACCGATAAAGAAGAGATGCTGAAAATTCTTGATTTTATCCTCAACCGTTCGACATATGGCGATCTCGAAGTTATTCAGGAGGCGATAAAGAGACGCACAAGGGATATAAGGACCGGCATTGGTGGTATCGATGTTCGCGAAATCGCCAAAAAAACCGCTCAATCGATCCAAAAGCAAATCGGTACCGCCGACGAAGTAACAAAGATGGTACGCCGTTTTGTAAAGGATATTATCAGCCAGCAGCAGCCGGAGATATCGGAGGAACAGCTAGAGAAAATATTAAACAGATACGTACCGGCTGCAAAAGAGGGGGATTCGACTGGAGACGATGATTCAGGAGGCATCGAGGAGAGGTTGCCTCCAGACATCATTCAGTCGATGCTCGTGCAGTTCATCGATTACAGCTTGGGGCGGATGAGCGCGGAAGAAAAAAAAGAGCTGGCTCCGGATTGGGAGATGCGATACTGGAATGTCTTTTCACCCCGACTGAGAAGGCTACTTTCAAAGCTAATTAAGGGCAAGATTTCTGAAGGTGGCTTCTGGCGAGAGTACAACAAAAGCGGCAACGAAGGAGTTTGATGGCCATCGACCCCTCATCTTCTAACTGAGCTCCTAAAATATCTTATTTTTAGCAAATTAGATTTAGCAAATTAGAAAATTTCCGGCCATACCTAATACGTTCGGTACCTAATACGTTCGGTCGGCTAAAAGACAGCAGACACAGGTGTACTTATAGAGGGGATTTCGAAAGCCTTCTTAGGCCGGAATTGACAACATCGGATTATTCAGTAGTATCATCGAAGTGGCGAAACCGGCTAATCCCTTCAATAAACGGAATTAGCCGGTCCCGAGACTAGCGGCGAAGGCTAAATAAAAACCTACCTTTTTGCAACTATTTCCAGTCCAGTTAGAAGGTTAGTTGTCGATGCTCGAATATCCGCCCGTTTTTTCATGCGGGTGTCTGCGGGTGTTATTAGATAAATAGGTGCC
>CAZLRN010000138.1:0-2085 GCA_964561715.1 uncultured Spirochaetales bacterium | reverse complement strand
CTTCGCGCAGCCTTTCCCAATTCCTGATCAGCTCCGATTTTCGGGAGAAAAAGATGCTTGAAATGGAGCATTTTGTCCCCGAGACAATAGAGCTCGATATCAAAGACTATCCGATTTTAATCAGTCCCGGCCTTTACGAGTTTTTTCTCGCAAACAGGAAGCTCGGCCTTGAGGCGCTGCTGCTGTATATTCATCTTCAATACACAGTCAGACGACAGAAAACGAATCAAATCTGGGCGAAAAATGTGTACCATTTACCGCTAAACGATCTAGACCAATGCTTCGGCCAATGCATAAGAGTGCTGAAACACAAGGGGGTACTTGCTGTAGCTTACGTGAATAAATACGATGGATACAGTGAAGACAGATATGGCGATTTGTTATCGTTTTACGCACCTGCCGAAATAGACGATATGCTATCGGATTTTAACTTGAAGAAACTTTGCAACGTACCGACTGATGGTGAGATTTTTGGTAGACTTAACGATTTGGTGACTCAGTTTCCTCACAATCTTGCTAAACTTCATGCTTGGTTAGACAACAATCCGGCAGTGTTTGAAGATCCAGTGTGGAAAGACAAATCTGTTCATGCCCTATACGTCGGGAGGCGAACTTAATGTCAACGGCATCGCCGGATAAAGCTGGTTCGGCTTCGCTTCGTCATACCTGATGTAAATGCTCCAGAGGAGCATTAGCCAAAAGGGTCGTTGGCTAAGTGCGATGGCTTAGGAAGAATCAAAATAATGACTTTCTGGTAATGATATTGTGGCGAAAATAATATTGCAGCAGGCTTCCTCAAACGAAATCTCCACGTTTCGCCAAATGGTTGAACAATACTGGCACATTCTTATGCCTAAATCTGAAATATTGTCCTCTCCGGCTCGAAAGGAAGAGTACTTTCAGAAATGTTTTAAGTGGGATGGTGCGAATGATCATCCTCACTGGGTTATTCATGATGATTGCAAAATTGGCTTTATATCATATCGCTGCAATTTAGAGGAGAAAAGGGCTGCTATCTCCAATCTATTTATTGAACCTAACTTACAGCGAAAAGGGTTTGGTGCTGGAGCAGTCCGTGCTCTATTGATTCGGTTTGACAACCTGGGCATAGAACGTATTGATATCAATGTTCGACGAGATAATCCTAGCGCGTTGAGATTTTGGAGGAGTCAAAGCTTTGGCATAGCAGGATTCCGATTGAGACAATATAGAGACCCTATAAATCATATTGCTTTCCAAGGAGCTTTATCATCGGATTTTAATGACTGAAAATAATCCGCAGGGCATTCCTTGAATGCTGCAACCGTTGATATCCGAAAAGATAGGAATAAGAGTAGAAAATGAGTGAAGGTTTACGAGATATTTCAAACATGAATCATGAATATTTCATGCGGATTGCTATTGAAGAAGCAAAAGAAGCTGGCAAGCGAGGGGACAGACCCATAGGCGCTGTCATTGTTAATGATGGTAAAATCATTGCTAAAAGCTCTAGTAGATATGTTACAAGACATAGTGACGTCGATCATGCTGAGAATACCGCGGTACTCTCTTGCGCTCCGTATCTGAGGAAGCAAGGAAGATCGTGCGTGATATACACCACGGTTGAACCCTGTATTATGTGTATGAGTACCATCGTTTTGGCAAACATCTGAAATATCGTTTTCGCTATTCGTGATGAATTCATGCGAACTAAAGAGATCATTGACAAAATACCCTATCTGAAGCAAAGAGTGTTTAACTACATACCTGATATCTGTCGTGAAGAAGCACTTGAAGTCTTTAAGAAATATTCAACCGATAGGAATTATAGAATTGTAACAACAGGAAAAAAGTGAATCTCCAGATTTCTTTGACTAACATGACCATGCAAGGGGGCTTATGCCGATACCTTCACTCTGGTCTGCTGCAACTACTCTAGGGGAGCAGTTCTTGAATGCTTCAACCGCTATCCGAAATATCGCCACAAATCTACTAATGGAAAAGGACAATGAAACGGCGTGAAATACACGTTTTGACTTATAATCCAAATTGGAAGAAGGAGTTTGAAACTGAAGCTAGCATTCTGCGTAATGTGTTCGGGAACTT
>CAZLRN010000137.1:4105-10227 GCA_964561715.1 uncultured Spirochaetales bacterium | reverse complement strand
AATTGGCACTAAGCAGGTACGGCATGCAGAAAATCACCCCTTACCTGTTGTTCGATGACAAGGCCGCGGCAGGTCTATGAAGGAGCTTGAGAAGCCTGGGATGTCAGAAGAGAAAGAAGGCCTCTACAAGCTGCAGAAAGAGGATATTCCCAACGCCGTCTCAGTTCTGGTAGATGCGTTTCAGCACGATCCAATCTGGAACAAGATATTCGAACATGTGTCGTGGAGCGATCCGAAGCTCAGCGCGTTCTTCGAAACCCCAATCAGGTATTGCCTGCACTATGGAGAGGTTTACGCTACCTCTAAAAACCTGGAGGGAATAGCCGCATGGCTCCCAGGCAATCTGGCTGAGATGTCGTTCTGGCGCCTCATACGGAGCGGCGCAATCAGATCCGGAATGAAAATTGGCTTCCAGCTCGGTAAGAAAATGAAGCCCGTGTACCGGCCGCTTGAAGAGGATCGAAGCAGAAACATGAAGGGAAGGTCATTTATCTATCTCCAGATAATAGGGGTGGCCACTGCACATCAGAGAAAAGGTTTTGGAACGAAACTCTTAGAGGCTATCATTGAACAGAGCGAGCGGATCGGCATTCCTCTCTATCTGGAGACCGAAACGGAAATCAACGTCGCCATCTATGAGAAATTCGGTTTTAAGCTCATCAAGCGAATCGTGCTGCCGGAAATCAAGCTACCGATGTGGGAGATGGTGAGAGAAGCGTGATTAAGGTTTTCTTAAGATTCCGTTAAGGATGTCTTAACCCTCTCCTGCTATGTTTCACACAGATCTTATCGAGCAGGAGGTTCGACATGAAAAAGCTCAAAGCGTCGACCTGGGTGCTTATCGCCGTTGTTGTCGCAGCAGGGGCTCTCGGCGCGACACTCTGGTTTGCAAGACCGACGGGCTTTCCGGGTTGGAACGATCGGGAAAAGGTTGCCCAATGGATGGAGCAGCACTGGAAGGAGCGCTTCGGGGACGTAACACCGGAAAAACTCAAAGAGCTTGCTAAAGAGAAGTTCGGCGACGGTCCCTTTTTTCGCCATTTCAGAGGCGAATGGGAGGGACACCACTTCGGAGGATTTCGAGGTGGTCACTTCGGACGGAGGCCTTGGGGATTCCCGCTGATCGGGATTCTCGTAATCGGCGGCATTGCAGGGCTGGTTATCGTCGCGGTGAAAAATCGACAGCACAGATACAGGACAGGAGAAAAATCCGCGCTTGACGAGCTCGAGGAGCAATTCGCTCTCGGCAAGATCGATGAGCGGGAGTTCCAGCAAAGGCGTGCTGTGCTGAGAGAAGAGTCCAAGGAGGCGTAATCATGATACTTTATTTTGTTGGCATGATTCTTCTAAAGCTTCTGGTTTTTGTGGCGATAGTTCTGGCAATTTACAAGCTCGTTGTCTTCATCCACAGGCGATACCACTCCCGTGTAAGGGGCGGCTTTGCTATCGAAACTCTCAGGAAGCGATTCGCCACAGGCGAAATAGACGAAGAAGAGTACAGGACAAGACTTCGGGTACTTCGCTCTTAGCACTGGAGTATTGTCAGGGTGGGCATGCAGAGTCCAAGAGGGCTCAACATGCCCTTTCCCTGTTTGACAAAGCAGCCTATTGCATTAAGCTGATGATAAGAAAGCGAAATCGACGGTCCAATCTATGACGATTAAAGTACGCCTCATCCTGTCGTACACTGCTATGCTCGTCGTTCCCGTGATCCTGCTGGCGGCTACAGGCTGGATTCTACGTTCCTACTACGCTTCCGACGTCGGGCTGCCTCCTCGTGCCGTATCGCATGGGCGGCTGAGCCCCGGCGTGGCTCCACCCGGCCGAGGGGATCATGGGCCGGGATTCCCCCACACAAATATTTCGGAGCAAATGCGATTTCTTCGAGAGTTGAATGTTCGTCTCCTCGAGAAATCGGAGAACATGGCAGATAGCCGAATTTGGGCGGACCTCGAGAGCGAGTTCCCGATGTCTCCATACGGTTTCATCGTGAGAAAAGAAGAGAAAATACTTTTTGCCTCATCGCACCTCAACAAAGATTCTATTCTGAAGCGTCTTCCGTCCTTTCGTGCTGCGGCTCAGACCGACAAAGAATGGAAAATCTGGGACTTGCTGCGATCTCCCTTTCAGTGGGACTTCTATTTCCAAGACGGCACTCCCGGATCTATTTTTTTCTACCTCAATCCTCTCTATGCTGATCGATCGTTTCCCAAAGGGATCCTGTTGCTTTTGATAACCATAGTGATTCTGGTTGCAACCAACGGCTTCCTGACCTTCCTTGTATCCCGCAGCATCTTGAAACCTCTTATGACCCTCAAGGGTGCAGCAGAACGTATCAAAGACGGAGACCTGAGCTCTGAGCTACGACCTCGGAATCGTGATGAGTTTGGCGAGGTTGTAACAGCTTTTGAAGAAATGCGCCTGCGTCTTAAAAACTCCATGGAGACTCAGCTCCTCTACGAAGACAACCGTAAGGAGCTTATCACAAATATCTCCCACGACCTGCGAACGCCCATTACCGCTATCAAAGGCTATGTCGAGGGGATAAGGGACGGAGTGGCCGACTCACCAGAGAAAATCGACCGATATCTCAACACGATATATTCAAAAGCGGTTCTCATGGACCACTTGATAGAGGACCTCTTTTACTACTCGCGACTGGACCTCAACCGGGTATCTTTCAATTTTGTGCGCCTCGAGATTGTCTCCTTCGTTCGGGAATCCCTGGATGAGCATGCTTCGGATTTCGACAATCTCACGCTCCGGTTTTCCGAACAAGAGTCCTCCGGCATCGACGACAGCTCTAAGATCGATGTTGTTGCTGATCCCGTTCATCTCAAGCGCGTCTTTGTGAATATCATCCAGAACGCTGTAAAGTATGGCGATAAGGACCAGATCCGAGTCGACGTCTCGCTCGTCCCGGCCCAGGATAAGGTGACCGTCGAAATTGTGGACAACGGACCGGGTATCGACAGCGAGGATCTCCCCCACATCTTCGACAGGTTTTTTAGGGCCGATCCGTCCCGTGACCTGCGGTCAGGCGGCAGCGGCTTGGGATTGGCCATCGCTCGACAGATCATCGAAGCCCATAACGGTAACATCTGGGCCGATAACACGGGGGCAGGGACCAGGGTCGCCTTTACCCTCAAAAGAGCTGAGCACGATGAATAGCGAATCAACGAGCAACAAAACGAAGACCATACTGATCATAGAAGACGACCAAAGCATCGCAGAGCTGGAGAGGGATTATCTGGAAATCAACGGATTCTCAGTCGACATCGCAACGACAGGCCCCAGCGGTCTCAAAAAAGCAAAAGCCGGAGCCTACGACCTGATCATTCTGGATCTCATGCTTCCCGGTATCGATGGCTTCAAGATATGCAGACAGTTGCGAGAGGAGTCGGAGATACCCATTCTCATGATTTCAGCAAGAATCGAGGAAGACGACAAAATCCGCGGACTGGGCCTTGGTGCGGATGACTACATCACCAAGCCTTTCAGCCCCGGAGAGCTCGTCGCTCGTGTCAAATCCCATCTCGCGCGTTTCAGCAGGCTAACCCAGATAGAAAAGCGGGAACGGCGAGGGATCATCGAGCTGAGGGGTCTTAGGATCGACCCCGCTTCCAGGCAGGTCTCTGTCAACAGCAGGGAGGTGGCTCTTACTGCGAAGGAGTTTGCCATCCTCGAAATGCTGTCCAGGGATCCCAACAGAGTATTCAGCAAAGAGCACATATTCGAGGCCATTTGGGGCGAAGAGGTCTACGGTGACATAACCACGGTGACGGTGCACATTCGGAAGATACGCGAGAAAATCGAACACGATCCATCACATCCTCAATATATCGAAACAGTATGGGGTGTTGGATACAGGTTCAAGCTATGAGGGTACGCTAAGGCCCTGTAAGAGACTACGCCTCTTTTAGAGACTAAGGCTCGTTGAGAGACCAATCGTATGAATGATTCACCTTGCCCTGGCAGCCCTTTAGCTTTTGTGCCAGGTCAGGTTTCGCGTACTTGGAGAGATGCTCGACTAGAGATTGCACGGTTCCGCCGAAATCACAAGGCTGTGATCCACTCGCATATTGTTGGTGGGGTCGGACTTATCCCCGCGCGGCCCAAGCTCCGCCTGGGGCGCTGCACCGAGGAACAAATCCGAAACGAACAGGCATAGAATCGCAGTCCAGGCCATTGGAATGACTCTGAGCGATTCCATAAGCTCTCTCCTCAGATGCAGATTGATCTCGACGCAAGACCAAGGTAATAATATTCCTGTTCTCGTTCAAACCGAGTATTATTGACGAGGCGACAATGAAGAGATTCGTTCTTGTCATCATAGAGCAATCGCTATACCATATCCTGTCGATTAGCGAACAGCCATGATTCCGGCGTTTGTTACTTATAAAGGTTACGAAAAAGAGGGCTTCCTCGAAAAGCTCGGTTTATCGGAGCACACGGAGCTCGATCTGTACAACCTGCTCTGCTCCTACATGGTGAGGACAGGCAAATCCGATGTGCAAGTCAAAGAGTTCATATCCATCGTCAGCTTCTGGGCTAAAGAGAGGAATGAGCCCGAGTTTGCAGGGAAAAAAGTCCTCGACGCTCTTTCGCTGCTCCTCGAAAAACTCGAAACCTCTGGATTCGCCATTGTCGAACGGGCAGGAAAACGGCCAACGCTCTTTCATCTTATCGACCAGGAGATGACAAAGGGTCTCGATGAGAACATCGTCAAGGAGATCGAGAAGGCCTATGTCGAAATCGAATACAATCCGCAAAGCCCTTTCCCATCCAAGAGGCAATTCGAGATTCCAGCGGGCTTAGTGAAGGATATGGGTTACAGGGACTTTAGTGCAGAAAACATCGCTGCCGGCAAACAGTGGGGCGGCGTCATCAGCATAGCCTTTTCGGATGCCGTTGATATTGTCTGCCTCCCCGATAAGCTGGATCAGCTGCTGAAGCTGTGCTACCGGAAAATCCATCACAATCTCGTAAACAATTCAGAGCTCTTCGATCTGGCCTACAACGGGATCCGTAACGTCATCGGGTCAAAAGAGGGGATGAGCCGTAAGCAGTTCTTCGATTACCTCGAAGGTGAGGCTGCAGCCAATCCGCAGTTTTGGGTCTATCTGTCCCTAGTCATAACAAAATCCAAGGAGAAGGCGTCACAGATTCAAAGAACAGCAGCCGTCAATGTCGCCTTCTATCAGTCGGCCTGCCTTCTCTACCATTACTGGAAGCAGGAGATCGAATCCGGGCGAAAAGAAAAAAATCGCGAATCCGATGAGAAGCAGATAAGGTCGGAGTTGAGCTCGAAAGCGAAGTTTTACACCCTCGAGGATTTAGGCAAATTGAAAGACGACAAGGGGCGTCCCTTGGCCGGAAAATACAGCAACTTCGAACATTTCCTCCGGAGTGTGCTCGCAAAGTCCGAAGGAGCAAAGGGCGAAGCGGGAAGCAATAGAGGAAAAGATGAGCTCTCATCTCTCCCCGACATCATCGAAACCGATGGAGCCTTTATTCATAAGAAGGCGGTTCTGCCGCTCCTCTTCGACACGCGAAAGAGAGCTTCCAACTATCTGAGCGAATACTTTGCGGATTGCTGGAGAGAGGACTTCAAGATGCGATACAGCTCTGACCTGTCTGTTCTCAGCGACGAGGAGTTCAGAAAAACAGTGACCAAGCGAGTGGAACGAGAGTTTCCCTCCCTCTTTCGGTTGCTAAATGCTCCCCAACTCGTGAGCGCTCTGCTCATCGAAAACACTGAAACAAATAGATCTCTGGAAAAGTATCAACAGCTTTTCTTCGATACCACGAATACTGGTGAAATCCGCTTCAAGGAATGGACCACAATTCTCTCCCTAAACCGAGAGAAGCTGCTCACAGATCTGCTCTCCCATTTCTCGTTCATCCAGCGCCTACTCATTCGACACCGCCTGAGACAGCGCAAGCACCACGTTAGTGGCGCACGACACGGTAAGGGCGCACAGAAGGGCGCACCGCTTATTCCGGACAGGGGGATCGGCAAGCAATCCAAAGTCGCTAAACCAAAGCCTCCGGTCCAAAAGCGAACAGCGGCAGCGAGGCCTAAGCGCCGAACCACACAGGGAGAGAAGGCCTCTCCCGCG
>CAZLRN010000137.1:0-4005 GCA_964561715.1 uncultured Spirochaetales bacterium | reverse complement strand
TTTGATAGAGGGCGCATGGATGACGCCGTCGAAGAGTTCCGCAAGGTAATGACTCGAAAATAGCTAGTCGCTTTTCAGTAGCTCGTCGATCGTCTCGAAAAGCTCTTTAAACCGTATGAGCTTACCCAATACCCGAGAAACCTTGTACTGGTTCGCCAATCTGAGAGGCGTCTCGGAGTCGGGAGACACGTCGCCGGAAATGTATGCCGTTGACGGGCTCTAACACCTCGTAACCTTCACCTTCGAGCATTGCCTGGTAGGCAACGCGAAAATCGGCGGTATCCTCAATGATCAAGATTCTAGCCATAGCCTTACGACTTCAGTGCCTTATCAGCCCGGGCGCGAATCCTACCAAGCCGATCCTTGCGCTCCCTTACAAAGCGTTCGATACCCTTTAGAAGCCACTCCTCGGAAAGGTGCGCTTCGGCAACGACCTCTTCCACTGATCCCCCTGTCCTCCAACGATTGTCGAAATCAGAGGTCATGGCGTACTCTACAGCGACATCACTGCTGAGCCAGTCAAACATGGACCGCAGAGACATGTTTGAAATAACCGTGGAATCGACCCAATCGAGATCTGACAACACGCGATTCCGCCAATCAGCGCTCTGCATTCGAAAGAGCTCGGGGCTGATGGCCGCAACGATCTTTACATTCAATCCTGCCTTGTCGATGTCCGGAAGAATAGCCGCGATATTCGCGGTTGTGCTGGTGCCTTGCACGATGAGCGTTCCCATCCGGGGTTTCTTCTCATCATAGGGCCTGATCACATATGCACCTTTTGCCGCCGCGAGGTGTGAATCCATACCCAGCGCTTCTCGATCTGGAACGGTTATTTTGGGACGCGTGAGATGAAGGGCAATGATATGCCTGTCCGTCGCCAAAGCGGCAGCCAAAACCACCGGCACTTCGTTGTACTCCCATGGATAGAGGTTGATCACGGATCCTTTTGGAAAAAGCTGGGTCACCACAGGCGAGAAAATCCCGAAATGAGTTCTCGCATCCTCGGCGGTTTCGGGTCCGGAATGACCGGCGACCCAAATAACTTTGCCGCTCTTGAGTTGGCAATCTTGGGTGAGTTGGCTGAAGAGCCGCATCTCGCCGTACTTCAGATAGCTGAATGAACCATAGGTGGAACAGGAAGTGAAAAAACCGTTGTACTCCTCAAAGGGATTATCAGCAAAGTTCACGCTTGCAACTGCCGCCATCATGCCAGCGTTGGAAAACTCTGTGATCTCCTGAGGAATCAGCACTCCCTCAGGATTGGTTTCCCTCTCGTACCAGCCATAGCCTGGAGTTTGATTCCAATCCTTGGCGAATCCAGAGATATTTGTCGAGTCCGCTAAATCTGCAGAGCACGCGATGAAGAGCGGACGCTCGTAATGCGCCCTGCAGTAGGCGTTGATCCAAGCCCCGAACTGAGCAAAGGCAGCCCGGTTAGCCACGCTGGCTCCGGGCTTGACGAAAAGCTCATCAGGATACTTCTCGAAGTCGAAGAGCTGCGGGTCCTTGAGTGGATTCTTATCTGCAGGCAGGCAAAATCCAGAAATGGCTTCCGGCACGCTCTCGCCTATTTCCACCAGAGTGTCGCAAATATAATCGATGAGCTCCTGATCCCCCCTTAAAACGTCAATGACCCGCTCCAGATTTACCAGGCACTGTTGTCTGATCTCGACCTCGTCCTTAGGCGCATGCTCTCCAAAGCCCTCGAACTGGACCCCGTATTTCTCCGCAAATCCCCTCTTGGTCTCCCAAAAGAGCTCACTGTTCATTGCATGAGGGACTCCGTGAGACTTGTTATCGTAGACCAGGTATTCCCTGCCCTTTCGAGTTTTGAACCACATCACGCTCGGGGCCTTTGGCTTATCGTCTGCGTGGAACATCTGCAACATCGTTCTTGTGAGGGGCTCCCATTCGCTGCCCTGCTCCGTTCCAAAGGTTCGCCAGGAGTACGGCTTAAACCAGTCTTCGGGCGAGCCGGGAACGACGGAGCTGGCCGGCCGATCATCGATACCATAGTCGTTCCAATCGATGAAGAAAAAGAGATTGTCCAGCCCCAATCCCCAGGCCGAGTTCTTGCATTCATGGCTGGCTCCGGGAGTAAGACCCCCCTCTCCCTCGATAACGAGCACTTTGACACCATCAGCCTTCGCCCTTTTGAGCGCCAGGGCCTGTCCTACCGATGGGGGGAGCCCATGCCCCGATGGTCCAGTGTTCCACTTGAGAAAGAGCGTCTTTCCCTCCATCTCCGCGTGACCGGACAAACCTCCGTTTCGGCGGAGGTCCGCCAGATCTTTCCAGGAGAGGACAAATTCGGGATCTCCACCAAGACGATAAATCTCCTGCCGGGTCTGATCGAACTTGATACGAAAAGCCTCGTTGAGAACCGCAAGGGTGGAATAGACTAATGGTACCGTATGGCCGGCACTGAGAATGAACCGATCGCCAAAACGTTTCTCCGGGTGACGAATATCCCATCGCATCTCGCCGCTAAACATCAGCGCTATGAGAGCGTGGACCTTTGATCTCGATCCTCCCGGATGGCCGCTCTGGCGATAGTTCAGCATGATATCGATATTCTGGTCGACGAGATCCTTGATAATCTCCCATTTGGAAAAGTGCTTTGATAATATTTCTAGTCTCTGTTGTGCCGATAGGCTTGACTCAGGTGTATTCATGCCTACATATTAGGATTTAGCCGGTACTATTGGCAAGGGGGAAACATGATCGAAAAGAAAGCTTTTGGTAAAACCGGACAAATGAGCACGAGAGTGATCTTTGGCGGCGCCTCTCTCGGAAGCGTAGATCAGGCAACCGCGGATAAAACCCTCAAAGTTCTACAGGATTACGGCGTCAATCATCTCGACCTGGCGGCCAGCTATGGCAAGGGCGAAGCCGAGAAGCGTGTCGGGCCCTGGATGGGTCAGTGGAGGGATCAGTTTTTTCTGGCAACCAAAACCGGCCTGAGAACTTATCAGGAAGCGAAAGATGAGTTTCACTCCTCGCTGGAGCGTCTCCAGGTCGACAGTGTGGACCATATCCAGCTTCATAATCTGACGGATCCGGAAGAATGGGAGACGGCAATGGGCCCGGGCGGTGCTTTGGAAGCGCTGGTCGAGGCAAGGGAGCAGGGACTTACCCGCTTCATCGGCGTCACCGGTCACGGAATGACTGCTCCATCGATGCACCTCAAGAGCATCGAGCGATTCGCCTTTGATAGTGTTCTTCTGCCTTACAATTACGTTATCTGTCAGGATGCTCAGTACGCCGCTGATTTCGAAAGACTCGTTCGAGCCTGCAAAGGAAAAGGCATCGCCGTGCAGACCATCAAGTCGATCGCACGCCGACCCTATCCGGGCGAGAGGACCCATAGATGTTGGTATGAGCCGCTGCTGAATCAGGAGGACGTCAGCCGAGCCGTTAGCTGGGTACTGGGAAATCCTGATGTGTTCCTCATCAGTGTGGGCGATGTGGACATTTTGCCCCAGGTTCTCAAAGCGGCGAGCACGGCAGGGACCAGGCCATCGGACGACGAGATGAGCAGCATGGTCGAAGCTCAAGACATGAAACTGATCTTTGATGGAAGGATGACGATCTCAGCCAAAAGCTAATGAGAGATATCCAGATGCTCGGTCATCTCACTTGCAGCACCGTCGGGATCACGGCTTTTAATGGCCTGCACGATGCTGCGGTGCTGATCGAGCGACCGTAGCCTCGTCTGCTTGATCGAGAATGATTTAACCCTGTATTTTTCGAAGGCCTCTTCCAATCTATGATTTATAATGTTGAAGACCTTGTTATGGGCGGAGCGGATGATCGCATTATGGAACGCCTTATCGGCTTCTGCCAACCCCACGACATCGTCATCCAAAATCGCTTTCTCGAAGGTCTTATGGATCTCCTCGAGCTGCCGAATCTCGCTGGCGCTTGCCCTTTGAACGGCGAGCTTGACGGCAGCTGATTCGATCGCCTGCCTCGCCTCCATATAGTCACCCATCTGCTCCG
>CAZLRN010000136.1:0-10333 GCA_964561715.1 uncultured Spirochaetales bacterium | reverse complement strand
GAATACAGGAACTCAGGGCCGTCCCCATACTGCGACCGTTTAAACTGACCCGACGGCAAAGCTCGGCGAGGCGCTCCAGAGGATACCTCTTTTCCGCCGCAGCTCCGCAGATTTTCTCCGCCAAAACGGTTGTGCCCACTCCCCGTCGTCCCTGGGTATAGAGACTGTCTTTAACGGCCACATCATCGTCGATGAGGATATTGGCCACGGGGATACTTTCTGCTGCGGCCATCTCCGCGGCCATCTCGAAGTTCATCACATCGCCGCTGTAGTTCTTGACGATATACAACACTCCCGCTCCACCATGGACAACCTTGGCTGCTGCCAGCATCTGGTCCGGGGTGGGTGAGGTAAAGACCTCGCCGGGACATGCGGCATCGAGCATGCCCGCTCCGACAAAGCCGCTATGGAGTGGTTCATGCCCGCTGCCCCCACCGGAGATCAGGGCTGTTTTGCCCTCGATCGGCGCATCTGAGCGATATGCAAAAACGGGTTCGGTTTGCACCTTGAGCAGGTCCCCATGAGCGGCCTGCATACCGGCCAGGCTCTCGGGAACTACCGCTTCGGGGCTGTTGATCAATTTTCTCATATAGCAAATCCCGCGTTTATCGTGATTCGAGACGGAGGAGGTGACTTGATCTGCAAGTCACAAACAATTTAAGGTTATTTTGCTTAGCGAGCAGTATGCTCCTGACCCGGTTACATGTCAATGATCAATTGCTTTCAAAACTTGGTTGACGCAAAGCGTCACTGATACTAAGTTTTAGATGAGCTTTGAAATAATAAATGTGCGGTCATAGACCGCATTTTTTTTAGGAACTATGTCTTCGTTTCAATTCATAGGCAAGAGAGAAGAGAGCAAGTACACTTTCAGGCGGTTGTTGTCTGGCAGGAACGCACTTTTGCGAGTTGCCAAGATGCCTTTTCATTATCCGTGGCGTATGTTGATAGGCATTGCCGCCGCTGCAGTAGCTGTGATTCTGCAACTGTATATCCCCCAGTTCCTTGGTGACGCCGTCGACAACGCTTATACTCTGCTCTCTGGAGGAGGGTCGGAGGAGGCTGCCCGACGGGCATTACTCGTGACCGGGTTGCTTCTATTTGGTACCAGCCTTTTACGGGGCTGCTTCACGATGCTCCACAACTACATGGGACAGTCCGTCAGCCAGCACATCGGCTACGAGCTCAGAATGGCCATCTACGACAAGATCCAGCGTATGGATTTCCGCTACCACGATCACACGCACAGCGGCGACCTGATTACTCGCGGCATGCTGGACGTGGAGGGAACGCGGTTGTTCGTAAATACCGGCATGTTGCGCTTCGTAATCCTCATGCTGCTCATAGGCATAGGGGCCTGCCGGATGCTGGCTGCTGATTTGCTGCTGGCCCTCTTTGCCCTCAGTTTCGTCCCTTTTGTCGGCTGGCGCGCCATTGATGCACGCCTCAGCCTCAGGGAGAGCTGGCATCGGCTTCAGGAGCGCCTCGGCGTTTTGACTCGCATAATGGAAGAGAATCTGCAGGGAACCCGAGTGGTCAGGACCTTCGCCGCGCAGGACCACGAAATGGAAAAGTTCGACGAGGCCTCCACCGAGGCCAGGACCATCACTATGAGACGGATCGGAGTGCGGGTGCGTAACGGCACGGTAATGACCTTCGCCTTCTTCGTGTCGATGGGGCTGGTCCTGTGGCTGGGAGGCATGAAAACGATTGCCGGCGAGATCACCGTAGGGCAGCTGGCTGAATTCCTGGCCTTTATGACCATCCTGCAGATGCCGGTCCGACAACTGGGGCTGCTGGTAAACTCGATCGCCCGAGCCACGACCTCCGGGGAACGATTATTTGCGGTTCTGGATGAAGAGCCCGACGTCAGGGATAAGCCTAACGCAAAGAACCTGAAAATCCATGAGGGAGTCCTTCGATTCAAAGACGTGAGTTTCGACTACGAGCTGCACGATGATGAGGTGAATGTTCTATCGGGAATCAACTTCGAGGTTCGTCAAGGACAGGTTCTCGGTATTGTCGGTCCCCCCGGCGCCGGCAAGTCTACAATAGCTCATTTGATTCCCCGTTTCTACGACGTATCCAGCGGGGAAATCACGATCGACGGGCAGGACATACGCGATGTCACCCTCAAATCGCTCAGAGGCGCGGTGAGTGTAATTCAGCAGGATATCTTCCTGTTTACAGCGAGAATCGAGAACAACGTGGCCTATGGCGATCCATGGGCTGACCGAGATCGAATCGTGCAGGCGGCCAGTGCAGCACAGCTGGATTCCTACATCGGAGGATTGCCCGCCGGCTACAGGGCACTGGTCGGCGAGCGGGGAGTATCGCTCTCCGGAGGACAGCGCCAACGTCTCGTTATCGCTCGCTCTCTGCTCATAGAGCCCGCCATATTGGTGCTGGACGACTCCACGGCGGCGATCGACGCCGCGACAGAACAGAGGATTCAAAATGCCCTCTCTGAAGGAGCCGGAGACAAAGCCATTATCGTGATCTCTCACAGGCTGAGCTCACTCATGCACGCCGACGAGATTCTCTTTATCGATGACGGACGAATCGTTGAGCGCGGTACCCACGAAGAGCTTATTTCGCGGCAAGGTCGCTACAGGGCGCTCTACGAGCTCCAGTCTAATCCTGCAGAAGAGGGCTATCTCGACTAGAGAAACCAATGTTCAAGAAACGCATACGCGAAGAGTATCATGACTACGGCATTCCGAAGGAGGATCGGCCTCCTCTGGCGGTAGTCGGTTCGCAGGTAAGCCATGAAGAGGTCATTTTCGGCAGAGTCTTCGATCCCCATGTCGTGCGGCGTTTTGTGCCCTTTGTGCGACCTTATCTCAGACGGATTCTGCTGGCTCTCGGCGGGGTACTCGTGTTCACAGCGACGCAGATAGCGATTCCGCTCGTCATCCGGCATGCCTTCGACTACGCCATCGTAGGGAACAACGCCAGCGAGCTATTGCTGCTCGGTACGGCGGCCATTTTCTTTGCAGTGATCTGCATCAACTTCGGCGCCAATTTCCTCCAGGAGCTTGTAGCCAGCAATGTCGGCGAGCAGGTGCTGTTCGACCTGCGCCGGGCCATGTTCAGCCACCTGCAAAAGGTGTCTCTCTCGTTTATAGACAAAACCGAAGTCGGACGTCTTATGTCCCGCCTCCAGGGTGATGTTTACGCCTTTCAGCAGTTCCTCGAGTCCTCCATCTTCGCCGTGGGAGACATTGTCCTGCTCATGGGGATCGTCGCTGCAATGCTCGTGCTCCATGTGCAGCTCGGATTGCTGACCCTCGCAATCGTTCCGGTGTTATTCGTAGTGCGGTTCCTCTGGCTCCCCAGAGCGAGAGAGGCATTCCTCAACGCCCGGGCGACCGCCTCATCGGCTAACGGCGCCCTCGCCGAAGGCATCAACGGCGTGCGAACGATTCAAGCGATGGGGCGAGAAGACACAAACTACGTTCTCTTCGACGACAAAGCTAGGGGCAACCTCGATGCCCAGCTTCGCGCCTCACGCTTTGCTCAGATCATGATCCCCATCATCGATACCCTGACCGGAATTGCCATGGGTGTGGTTATCATCCTGGGCGGCAACATGGTCCTGAGCGGGGGCCTCGGCCTCGGCGTCATGGTGGCTTTCATATTCTACGTTCAGCGCTTCTTCGCTCCGATACGATCGATAACCCTGCAATACAGCATCATGCAGCGTGCGATGGCATCCGGTCAGCGCATCTTCCAGGTGATGGATGTGAAAGTTGACGTCGCGGATAAGGAAGACGCCGTTGAGCTCGAGGATATTGAGGGGAGCATCGAGTTCGAGAACATAACTTTCGGGTACAGACCGGGTCGTCCGATTCTAAAAAACATCAGTTTCCGCGTCAAACCGGGAGAGACGGTGGCGCTGGTCGGACCTACAGGATCGGGCAAGACCAGCCTGACAGCCCTGGCCCATCGGTTCTACGACGTTTGGGAGGGTCGGATTTTAATCGACGGGCACGACATTCGTGATGTGAGTCAGAAATCCCTCGGCAGGCAGATAGCCATGGTGCTGCAGGAGCCATTTCTCTTCACCGGCACGATTCTGGAAAACATCCGCTATAACAATACAGGCGCTACGATGGAACAGGTCGAACAGGCAACCCGCGCGCTGGGCGCGCATGAGTTCATCACAAAGCTGCCCGAGGGATACGACACCCTGCTGGAGCAGAGAGGCGGAAATCTCTCGCAGGGGCAGCGACAGCTCATCAGCTTTGCGCGGGCATTGGTGGCAGACTCCAGGATTTTGGTACTAGATGAGGCAACAGCGAGCATCGACAGCTACACAGAGAAAACGATACAGAAAGCGCTCAAACGGCTGCTCGAAGGTCGAACTGGTCTGGTGATCGCCCATCGCCTCTCCACGATCAGAGGCTCGGATCGCATCATCGTGCTCCAGGAAGGCGAGATCGTTGAAACCGGTACTCACGACGATCTCATGGCCCGCCACGGTTTGTACTCTCAGCTCTACACGATGAATTATGCCTCCTTCGATGACATATCCGAAGAGCTCATCGCCCGGGTAAAAGCCGATAGGTCCGCCACCTAGGAACCCATCGGAGGCCGCTTGGAGAATCTGGCCGAACACCGCTAAGTGAGAGCTCCAAAGGAATAGTCACAGACCGCCCTAGGTAAGGGCGTCGCTTTTGCGGCGTTGGGAACTAGGCCGATTCGAAACGGCCTCGACAAGTCCCCCAACAAGAGTGTCGAAATGGCTTGACTTCTCCCTTATTCGTCTGTATATTATGAACAGATTCATAAATGAACTGGTTCATTATCATGATCGGACACGATCGGTGTCCGGGACCGAAGCGGGGCTTAAAAAGGGGCTTAGGAAGCGGAGACAAGGCAGATGAACGGGTACAGGGATGCCAAAAAAAAGCGCCGGGGCGAACGCATCTTTCAAGCTGCTCTCGAGCTGTTTGGAATCAAGGGCTTCTCGGCCACGACGATGAAGGAGATATCCCGCAGAGCGGAGCTGGCCGTGGGAACTCTGTACAACTACTATCCTTCGAAGAATGCCCTGCTTCTCGGCATCATGGAGAAAAAGCTGGAAGAGATAACCGTAAACAACCGCCGGGCCATCTTCGAAATCGTCAGGAACGAAGACGATCCCAAAATCATCACTGAGAAAGTCATTCGCCGAGTAGTGGAAAGCCTGTTCATCTTGAGCAAGAGGAATTGGTACGAAGTCTTTCGCGCCCTCTTTTCGGTCGAGCAGGATTTGGAGAGGGGCATCAGCCTGGATATTGAGGGCGTGCGTATGACCGAAGGCCTCGTTCGGCTCATGCAGAAGAGGGGGCTCATCAAGTCCCGATTTTCGGCTCACTCGATCGCCTTCAACCTGTACTCGGTTATCGGGTTTCAGTTCATGAGCTACGTTTTTTTCGCAGAGATGACGGAAGAGCAGCTGCTGGAGGGTATCTCCGAACAGCTGGAGCTTGTGTTCGAGGGCATCAGCAGGAACGCGGGAAGTGCGCCGACAGCGGATTGAGCAGATAGGTTCCACGTTGGATGCGGGGAACCAGGGTGGAGCCAAAAAGAGGAACTCTATGGAAGACGAGGAGGATCGGTATATGAATCGCATCCGCAGCAGTAAAAGACCACCGCTTCGAAACTGCAGTGAAAATCCGAAGCAAATAGGGATCCGGGGAAGCCGCAAGGATTCAAAGGGATCAAAGACAGGCGTCCTGAGGAGGGGAATCGGCACGACTTTGGCGGCGATGCTTCTGCTTCTCACACTGGCGCAGGCTGCCCCCCAGGACAAACCGCCCATCGGCGACGTGGTGGACTCGATAGATAAGCTCTACCGCGCGAACTCCAGCTACGCCTTGTTGGAGATGGAGATCGTTACTCCACACTGGCAGCGGACCCTGGAGATGAAGAGCTGGTCGGAAGGCAAGGACAAGACCTTCATCCGCATTCTCAAGCCCCAAAAGGAGAAGGGGATGGGAACTTTGAGAATCGGAAACGAGATGTGGAACTACCTTCCGAAGGTCAACAAGGTGATGAGAATTCCTCCCTCCATGATGATGAGCTCCTGGATGGGCTCGGATTTCGACAACAACGATCTGGTCAAGGAGTACACCTTTTTTGACGACTACGAGTTCGAGTATGCGTCGGTGACGGATCCCCGCCCGGGTCGGCTGTATATCAAGTGCACGCCGAAGCCGGGACGCCCCATCGTTTGGGGCTACGTGATGCTGGAGGTGGAGGCAAAGAGCTACCTTCCGGAAACTCAGAAGTATTACGACGACAAGGGGGAGCTCATGAGGGTGATGAATTTCAAGGATGTGCGGACATTCGACAACAGGCGCATACCGTCGGTCATGGAGCTCATTCCCCAGAACAAGGAAGGGAACAAGACGATAGTCAGGTACCGGGAGGCAGCGTTCGACATCAGCATACCGGCGGCAACCTTTACCAACCGGAATCTCCGCGACTTCCGGGGCTGAGCGCAGCGTCGGGGCTTGACGCGACGTGAAAAGCCGGGCTCAGTAAAAGACCGCCGCTTCGGCGCGGTCCGCCGAAGCGGCGGTGCGTCGCTACAACCGCGGCAAAGCAGCGGTGCGGGCTCGGCGTGGGCGGGCTCAGTCGGGGAGCCGCACCTCGCCCACGATGAGCTCGCCCACCCGATGCGATGGCTTCGAAACTGCGGTCAAAAGCCGAGTACAAAAGCCGATCGTCACTGTAACCCTATCCGAGGAGGTGTCATGTTGACCATCAAGATCGCCGTACGAAATCTTTTCAGACAGAAACAGAGGACGATTTTCACCGGGCTGAGCATGCTAGTGGGATTCGTGATTGCCTGTTTTTTCATCGGATGGGCTGACGGCACCTACAACTACATCATCGACAGCTTTACACGAAATCGTCTGGGACACATTCAGATTCACAGGGAGGGTTACCTGGACAAAGCCTCCCTGTACAAGACGATAGACGATCCAAAAGCCGTAGCTTCGGTATTGAGTACGGTCTCCCGCGTCGACGCTTGGGCTCCACGCATCTACACCGCCGGGCTGATATCGAACGAAGAGAAGACCGCGGGGGCGCAGGTCATAGGGATCGACCCGCTGCGCGAGGACCGGATGACGAGATTCTCGGACAAGATCGTGGAAGGCCATTACTTCTCGGGCGAGCAAGACGAGGTGATTATCGGAAAGGACTTGGCCAAGATTCTCAATGCCAGCCTGGGACAGTCCATCGTCATTGTCTCTCAGGCGGCGGATGGCTCTATAGCCAACCAGCTCTATCGGATCGTCGGCCTGGTCGATACAGGCGATCCGGAGCTCAACCGCAGCGGTTTCTATATGAGATTAGAGGATGCCCAGGATCTTTTCGTCCTCACCGGGCGGGTACACGAAATCGCCCTTACTGTGACCGATCTGAATGCGGTGGCCCAGGTTACGGAAACTCTCAGGGGCAGACTAGAGGGAGTCGGCCTGGAGGTCGATCCCTGGCAGGAGTTTGCCAATGAGTTTTACCGTGCCATGCAGGCGGACAAGAACGGAATGTACGTCTCTCTTCTGGTGGTTATCATCGTGGTGGCCATTACGATTCTCAACACGATCCTGATGTCCGTGCTGGAACGTCAGAAGGAGTATGGGGTGCTCAAGGCCATAGGGACCCGCCCCGGCCAGATCGTCAAAATGGTCGTAGTCGAGACTTCGATTCTGGCTCTGCTTTGTGTCGTTGTCGGTTCCCTGATCGGCTATTTTCTCAATCTGTACTTCGCCAAACACGGTCTCGTGCTCGGACATCCGATCAACTGGGGAAGCATGCAGATCGACAGGATGAAGGGCGAGGTCAACCTGCGGAGCTTCATCCTGCCCACGGTGACGGTTTTTGCGACGTCCCTACTGGTCTGCATTGTTCCGGCCCTCAAGGCGGCTCGAACAGAGGCGGCCAAGACAATGAGGATGTTTTGAAAGGAGAGAGCGGATGGGGTTCTTAGACGCGGTACGTTTCTACCTGAGGCTGGCATGGCGAAATGTGTTTCGCAACAGGCGGCGAACCTTTTTGACCGGGCTCATTATCGGAATCGGACTTGCGGCATTGATGTTTACGGACGCCTGGATCAAGGGGATGAAGGCGAACATGATCGGCTCGGCCACATCATCGTTTCTCGGAGAGGCGGAGATCCATCGGGAAGGCTTTCAGGATACCATGGACAATAAGCTGACCTTAGCCCAGAGCGAGCGGATCATCGAGCAGATCAAAAGGGACGGGAGCGTGAAAAATTTCACCAGGCGCGTGATCAGCTATGGAACGATCTCCTCACCTGCCGATATCAGCTCGATCGTTATCTTTGGGATCGATCCGGTCACGGAGAAGCCGCTTTCGAAGATCGACGAGTCCATGATCCAAGGGACATATCTCGCGAGCGGCAAGGGTGTGTTGTTGGGCGCGAAGCTGGCAGAAGAGCTCGAGGTATCGATCGGGGACCGTGTCGTGCTCACCACGTCCAAAGTCGATACCGGGGAGCTCGCTCAGGATCTCTTCCAGGTGAGCGGAATATACAGAATGCATATCGAGCAGCTGGATTCTTCTGTGGCGCTGATACCGCTGGAACAGGCTCAGGCGCTGACCGGAGTAAACGGGAACATACACGAGATCGCGCTGCAATTCGGTGACATCCAGTACGCCGAGAGGTCTGCAAAGGAGTTTTCCGCCCGTTACTCCAATTTCGGAAACACGGCCCAGACGTGGCCGGAGCTGGTACCTCAGATGAAGTACGTATTGGATATGACGGATATGTTTAACGCCGTGAACGTGTTTATCGTCTTCGCCATTATCGTATTCGGCATCGTCAACACCCTGTTTATGTCCCTCTACGAGCGTATGTTCGAGTTCGGAGTCCTGCGGGCCGTTGGCACGAGGTCGGCCAGAATGAGGACGCTCATTCTGTACGAAGCGGCTGTTCTGGCACTGTTTTCCGTTGTTTTGGGGACGATCCTGGGCGCCGGGCTGACTGGTATCGGATCGGTGTACGGAATGGATCTAACGGGCGTGGAGTTCGCAGGAACGACTTTCACGGGGCGGATTTTCATGGTGTTCAGTATCCGCCAATTCCTTCTGTATCCTGCCCTGGTATTCGTGTTCACCGTTTTGGTGAGCCTGTATCCGGCTCGCTATGCCGGGCGGATGCCCGTCACCAGGGCTCTGCAGCGAACTCTATAGAATCTATAGAAAAAGTCGGAAGCAAAACCATGAGAGGAACGGAAGCAAAGGTATGAGAGAAGCGGAAGCAAAAGAAGAACGGAACCAAAGCCACGAGAGGAGCCGATGAGATGAGTTTAGAGCATGCGCTAATAGTTGCGAAGAATGTGAAGAAAGACTATCAGCAGGACAGCGTCATCGTCCATGCAGTCAGAGGAATCGACCTGACCATATCCAAGGGCGAGTTCACAGCCATTGTCGGTCCTTCCGGTTCGGGCAAGACGACTTTCCTCAATCTCATCTCGGGCCTGGACACGCCCACCGAAGGAGAAGTCTGGTTGAACGGCCAGCTGCTCTCGAAGATGAGCGGAAACCAGCTTTCGGATTTTCGTCGCGACAACATCGGATTCATTTTTCAGGCTTACAACCTCATACCCGTTTTGAATGCGGAAGAGAACGTGGAATACATCATGATGCTCCAAGGCGTGGAAAAGAAAGAGAGGCATCGAAGGGTGTCCCGAATTCTTGCAGACATGGGGTTGGAGGGGTACAACGATCGTTTTCCGAGACAGCTCTCGGGGGGCCAACAGCAGCGCGTGGCCATCGCCCGGGCCATGGTTTCGCAGCCGGCTCTTATACTGGCCGACGAACCCACCGCCAATCTCGATTCTAAGACGAGCGAGTCCCTCCTGGATATGATGCGAAGACTCAATAGGGAGACCGGCATGACCTTCGTCTTCTCCACGCATGATCAACGTGTCGTGGACAAGGCTCGCCGGATCATCATCCTGGAGGACGGCCTCAATGCCCGAGAAGAGATCAAGGAGTAGATCCCTGAACAGCTATTCCGTGAACGTCTGTGCAGCCAAAGGGGGGAAACCATGGAACGGCGTACGCCCCTGGATTTCGGTTTTGGCTGCGGCGGTGCTGGTTGTTCTTTCGATCCCGGCAGTCGCGTTGGATTGGTCCCTGGCGGGGTCGTCCAAGTCCTATCTCAGCTGGGTGTACAATCCTCATTACGACGGGAAAAGCGCCGGCGTTGCGAGTGATATCCTGCGGCTTACGGGAACGCTTTACCCAACAGATTGGCTCGACCTGGAGCTGGCCTATCTCCTCTCCCCTGAAGTCAGCTCCCCTACTC
>CAZLRN010000135.1:2902-10346 GCA_964561715.1 uncultured Spirochaetales bacterium | reverse complement strand
AGTACGTCTATGGACCGGATTCGCCGACGGTAGCTTCGGATGCAGCTGAGAGGGCGAAGGAACGCATTGCCAGACTTCTGGAGAAGCCGGGCAAAGCCCAGGCATCGCCTGGACCTCTCTACAAGCAAATGCAATCGGTCATGATGAGCCATGTCGGGGTCTATCGCAACGAAGCGGGGATGCAGGAGGCTGTTGATGCAATCAGAAATCTGCGCGATGAGTACGGTGAGCTTCGAATCGGGGATCAGAGCAGGGGATTCAATTCCGCGCTTCTGGAGGTCATCGAGCTGGGCAATCTTCTGGATCTTTCGCTGATCACCGCCTCATCAGCCCTCAACCGCAGGGAGAGCCGAGGCGCCCACTCCAGAGAGGATTATCCCGAGCGAATCGACGAAGAATGGCTCAAACACACCCTCGCCTGGCTGGAAAAGGGGGAAGTGAGAATCGATTGCAAGCCCGTTGATATACGGCAATTCGAGCCGAAGCCGCGCACCTACTAAAGTGTGCGGTGCAGGAGAGTGAACGATGACCGTGACGCTGAAAATCAAGAGGTTCAATCCTGTAACGGACAACGAACCATACTGGGCAACATACACATCGAAGGTGGAATCCACCCACCGTGTGCTCGATGCCCTGATGGATATCAAGCGGAACCAGGACGGCAGCCTGGCTTTTCGGAAAAGCTGCGCCCACGGCGTCTGTGGTTCCGACGCAATGATCATAAATGGCAAAGAAAGATTAGCCTGCAAAACCCTGATCCAGGATGTCGTCGGTGAGGGCGAGTCGGAGATCACCCTAGAGCCCCTCAGGCACATGCCCGTCCAGAGGGATCTCATGGTCGATCAATCGGAGTTTTTCAGGAAATACCGATCGGTCAATCCCTTTCTTGTCGCTCGCGGAGAGGTGAAGGAGAAGGAGAGACCTCAATCACAGAAGGAGCGCAGCCAGTTCGACGATCCGACAAAATGCATCCTCTGCTCCGCCTGTTACTCCGCTTGCCCCGTTCTGGACAAAAACGAAGCTTTTCTCGGTCCCGCGGCCATAGTGCAGGCGGCGCGCTTTGTATTCGACAGCAGGGACAAGGGCCTTGAGCCGCGACTAGGCATTCTGGATCTCCCGGATGGAGTATGGCCCTGCGAGAACCATTTCGAGTGCACCCGGGTGTGCCCCCGGGGCATCAAAATCACCAAGCTCATCAACCTTACGAAGCGTGAGATCAGGAAGTACCGGAAGGATCGCGGCGAACCTACCAGTGAGAAGGCATAGAGAGCATGAAGATACATGAATATCAGGCCAGAGAGCTCTTCGAAGAGTATGGAATCCCTACATCCGACGCCATTCTAGCAACGAATGCTCGAGATGCGGCCAAAGCGGCAGAAAAGCTCGGCGGCGCCGTTGCGGTGAAGGCGCAGGTCCTGGTTGGTGGGCGTGGCAAAGCCGGAGGCGTCAAGCTGGCCCAGAGCCCGGAAGAGGCTGAGGGAGTCGCAAAAGAAATTCTGGCTCTCAGGATCAAAGACCTGCCAGTTGAAAAGCTTCTGATCTCTAAGGCTGTGAGCATAGAAAAAGAATTCTACCTCGGCCTCACAGTAGACCGCAGCGCTAAAGCCCTCACCTTTATGGCGACCGGCGAGGGAGGAGTCGAGATAGAAGAACTGGCCGCGCGCCATCCCGATGCCATACTCAAATACTCCGTAAATCCTTTCGAGGGGTTGGACGAGTCAGCCCTAAGCAGAGTTCTGGAGAAGGTTTTTCAGACGCCGCGGCTGCTGGATCAGGCGCAGAGCACCGCGACAGCTCTCTACAGGCTATTTGTGGAAAAGGACTGCTCCCTTGTCGAAATCAACCCCTATGCCCTCGTAGAGGGCGAAAAGCTCCTAGCTCTTGACGCCAAGATCAACTTCGACGACAACGCGTTGTACAAACATCCGGAAATCATGGAGAAACAGAACCCGGAAGAGTACAGCGCGGATGAGATCAAGGCTAGAGAAGTGGGCCTGAGTTTCGTGAGCATGGACGGTGACATCGGTTGCATTGTCAATGGAGCTGGTCTCGCCATGGCCACCATGGATATGATCAAGCTCTTCGGAGGCACCCCTGCCAACTTCCTGGATGTCGGCGGAAGCTCCAGTCCCGAAAAGGTGCTCAACGCTCTCAAGATCATTCTCAACAACAAGCGGATCAAGGCCATCCTGATCAACATATTCGGGGGAATCACCCGATGCGATGATATCGCAAAGGGAATCCTCCTCGCCCGAGACAAAATTGAAATTCCGGTTCCGCTGGTCATCCGCCTGATCGGCACGAACGAAGCCGAGGGGAGAGAAATTCTCAAAGAAGCTGGTCTTGCCGTGGCCGAGGACATGGCCGAAGCGGTTCAGAAGGTGATGGACGAGGTGAAATGAGTATACTCGTAGACAGCGACACAAAGGTTATCGTGCAGGGAATTACGGGCCGGGACGGCTCATTCCACGCTCGCACAATGCTATCTGACGGTACAGATATAGTCGGCGGAGTCACTCCTGGGAAGGGCGGACAGAGCTTGGATTCCATGCCCGTCTTCGATTCGGTAGCCAAGGCAGTCGAAAAAACGGGCGCCAACTGCTCGGTCATATTCGTGCCGGCTAAGTTTGCGTCGGCCGCTGTCAGAGAAGCCGCCGATGCCGGCGTACCTCTCATCGTTTGCATAACCGAAGGTCTGCCGGTGATCGAAATGATGGAGCTCTACTATTATGTCCGGGAAAAGGGCGTACGGCTCATCGGTCCCAACTGCCCCGGTCTTATATCCCCGGGCCAATGCAAGGTGGGGATCATGCCCGCGCGTATACACAAACCCGGCGACATCGGGGTCATCTCTAGAAGCGGGACGCTCACATACGAGGTCGTACACGCCCTTACCTCCTGTGGAATGGGGCAATCGACATGTGTGGGAATTGGGGGAGATCCGATCGTCGGGACCGGTTACCTGGATCTGCTGGACCTCTTTGAAAAAGATCCGGGAACTTCGGCGGTAGCCCTGATAGGAGAGATCGGCGGAGAAGCCGAAGAGCAAGCCGCAGAGTATATAAGGAGCTCGATGTCAAAGCCGGTTGCCGCATTTATATCCGGGAGGACGGCCCCTCCGGGAAAGCGGATGGGTCATGCCGGAGCGATCATCTCGGGCGGCAAGGGTACGCCCGAAGCCAAGATCGAGGCTTTAAAAGGGGCGGGGGTTCCTGTAGCCGACAGGCCGGACCAGATCCCTGGCCTTCTCGAGGAGCGCATCAGAAGCTAGATGAAAAACGACAACTTCGATCCAGCCAATTCTCCCTTTCTCGAGGAGCTCTATGATTCATGGCTCGAAGACAATGCATCCGTTCCATCAGACTGGCAGGAGTACTTCGAGGCCATCGACGGATCGACGGTGCAGTTCGCCCCTGAGCCCGCGGCTTCGCGTGAGGCGGCGACCGTGCATGCACCGGCGCAAGAGAAGAAGCAAGAGGATCGGTCATTCAAGCAGAGCCGTGTGGACAGCCTGATCTGGGTGTACCGGGACATCGGCTACCTCTATGCCAACCTCAATCCCCTGGAGGGTTATCGCACCCCCGATCTCGAGTATCTCAAAAAAACGATCCGTGGAATCTATGAAACTCTGGATCCAAAGGCCTTTGGTCTCTCAGAGGAGGATATGGAGACGGAGTTTTCCTCCGGCGGATATCTCAAACCCGAGCGAGCCACTCTGAGGACCATCATTCAATCGCTCCAGGATACCTACTGCTCGTTCATCGGAGCCGAGATCCTTCATATTCAAAACAAGCCTATCCGAAGATGGCTCATCGAAAAGATCGAAACGAACAACAATAGGCCCGAGTTGAAGCTCGAAGAGAAGAGAGAAATCCTGGAGGACCTCATCAAAACAGAGGAACTGGAGCACTTCATTCACTCCCACTACATTGGGCAGAAGCGATTCTCCTTGCAGGGGGGC
This sequence comes from uncultured Spirochaetales bacterium, assembly GCA_964561715.1. Lineage (GTDB taxonomy): Bacteria > Spirochaetota > Spirochaetia > SZUA-6 > CAZLRN01 > CAZLRN01. Next base: position 6,385 of record CAZLRN010000135.1, on the reverse strand, counting down.
GAGGTTCTCATACCGGCGCTGCATCACATCGTCGACACCGCCGCCCACACCGGCATCCAGGAGATCGTGCTGGGCATGGCCCACCGCGGCAGACTCGACGTCCTGACCCAGATCCTGGGCAAACCGGTCGAGGAGATCTTTGTGACCTTCGAGGACAACTACAAACCCCATGACTTCGGCGGCAGCGGGGATGTCAAATACCATCTCGGCTGCAGCCTGGATCACGTGCATGAGGACGGAAGCTCGACGCACATCAGCCTGGTCGCAAATCCGAGCCACCTGGAAGCCGTAGATCCCGTTGTCGAGGGCAAGGCCAGAGCGGTTCAGGATCGAAGGGGAGATGTCAACCGCAAAAAGGTAATCCCCATCCTGATTCACGGCGATGCCGCCTTTACGGGCCAGGGAGTCGTTGCAGAGACCTTCAATCTTTCCCAGACCAGAGGATACAGAACGGGGGGAACGCTTCACATCATCATCAACAACCAGATCGGCTTTACCACGGCTTCCAAAGATGCGAGGTCCACATTTTTCCCCACGGATATGGCCAAGATCATGCACGTGCCCATCTTTCACGTAAACGGCGATCAGCCTGAGCACGTTATAAGAGCCATCGACCTCGCCTTTCAGTTCAGACAGAAATTCGGCTACGACGCTGTTGTCGATATCATCTGCTACAGGCAGTTTGGCCATAACGAGGCGGACGAGCCTTCCTTCACCCACCCCCTTATGTACAGAGCCATCAAGAATCACTCCAGCGTCACAAAGCTCTACGGAGAAGCACTCGAAAAGACGGGAGAGGTTTCAGGGGAGGAGCGCGAGGAGATGGGAAAGGCCTACCGGGAGAAGCTACAGGAAGCGCTCGAGAAGGCCAAAAAGGGTGTTTCCGGAGACATCCTCAACGACGCCTACCAGACTGGAGAGTGGAAGGAGTTCGAAAGCTCGTACTCCTCCGATCCCGTGCAGACCGGTGTCCCACAGGCCAAACTCAAAAAAATCGCCCGGGCCCTCACCGAGATTCCCGAAGAGTTTCATATTCATCCAAAACTCAAGAGAATCATCTCTGACAGGGCTGACCGGCTGAAAAAAGGCGAAGGCATCGATTGGGCGACCGCCGAAGCTCTCAGTTTCGGATCCCTCCTGCTCGAGGGAACGCCGATCCGCCTCAGTGGAGAGGACTCGGGCCGGGGCACTTTCTCACAGAGACATGCGGTGTGGTGGGATTCCAGCGCAGAGAGACCAAAACCCTATATTCCCCTCAATCACATCGAGCCCAATCAGGCGCGTTTCTGGGTGTATGACAGTCCCTTGAGCGAGTTTTCCATTTTGGGATTCGAGTACGGTTATGCCCTCAATCAGCCCAAAACGCTGACTCTATGGGAAGCCCAGTTCGGAGACTTCGCCAACGGAGCCCAGGTTATCATAGACAACTTCCTGACCAGCGGCGAAAGTAAATGGTTCCGCTCTAACGGGCTGGTCATGCTGCTTCCCCACGGATTCGAGGGGCAGGGTCCGGAGCATTCGAGCGCTCATCTGGAGCGATACCTCCAACTCTGCGCCGAAAACAATCTACAGGTCTGTTACCCTTCGACACCGGCCCAATACTTTCACGTTCTCAGGCGGCAGATGCGCCGATCCTTTCGGAAACCTCTCATCGTGATGACGCCGAAGAGCCTGCTGCGCCATCCCCTGGCGACCTCCACGATGGAGGACCTGGTCAAAGACACCTTCCGGGAAGTCTTGCGGGATCCTAGCGGAGACTCCTCGAAAGCCGCCAAGATTATTCTGTGCACCGGCAAGGTCTACTACGACCTCCACCAGAGGAGGGAAGAAAGCAAAAGCAAGCAAACGATCGCCCTGATACGAATCGAACAACTCTACCCCTTTCCGGAGGACGAGATCAAAGAGGTGATAGAAGCTTATGGCGACGCCAAAGAGGTTATCTGGGTACAGGAGGAGCCTCAAAACCGCGGGGCCTGGAGCTTCGTGCAGCCTAGAATCGAAGCCGTGACGAAACGAAGGCCCCTGCAGTACGTTGGTCGCAGCGCCAGCGCCAGCCCTGCAACAGGATCCCACGCCCAACACAAAGCGGAGCTCGAATCAATACTGGATAAAGCTATAGGCAAGGCAAAGGGACAATCGTGACGGGCATTTTTAAAACATGATGGGCGTTTTTAAAAGAGGAGAAAGATGAGCGAAGAGGTAAAAGTCCCCGAGATAGGAGAATCCATAACCAGCGGCATCCTCACGGTTTGGCTCAAGGAAGAGGGCGAATCGGTCAGAGAAGGCGAAGATCTCTATGAGTTGGAGACGGACAAGGCGAGCCTTGCGGTTCCCTGCCCCTCCTCCGGGGTCCTGCACATTCAAGTCGAAGCTGACACAGAGGTTTCCGTTGGTCAGGTCGTCGCCACCCTCGACGCCTCCGCGGCCGGGCCGGTTGCGGAAGCACAGGCCAGCACGGCAGCCGCAGCGGCCGGGCCGGTAGCCAAAGCGGCAGCCAAGGAGATTCCTGCGACCGCTGAACCGCAAGCGCAATCTTCCCTCTCCCCCGCCGTGAGGAGGCTGGTCCAGGAGCACGACCTCGATCCAACCAGGATCAAGGGAACGGGAAAGGGCGGACGCCTGACAAAGGCCGACGTGCTGCAGGCTGTTGCAGGCAAGCCCGAAGTCGCCGCCACACAGGCTGAAACACCAGTCTCTAAGACAATACCCGAATCGGCTCCAAGGGCGCCGGCCCCAGCCGCAAGCGTCTCCGCCCCAGCGGGTGACAGAAGGCAGACCCGGGAGAAGATGACCACGATTCGACGGCGGATCGCCGAGAGGCTGGTTCAATCCAAGCAGGGCGCCGCACACCTCACGACCTTCAACGAGATCGATATGCAGCGGGTGATCGACATCCGAGCCGAGTACAGGGATCAGTTCGAGAAGAGGCACGGCATCCGGCTGGGATTCATGTCCTTTTTCGTCAAGGCCTGTTGCCAGGCTCTCAAAGCGCATCCTGTTGTCAACGCCATGATCGAGGGAGAGGAGATCGTCACCAATTACTTCTACGATATCGGAGTGGCGGTATCCACCGATCGAGGATTGATCGTTCCTGTGATCAGAGATGCCGACGCCAAGAGCTTTGCCGAGATCGAGAGGCTAATCGTCTCTTTCGTGACGCGGGCTAAAGAGAAGAAACTCACTATCGATGAGCTCACAGGGGGGACCTTCAGTATAACCAACGGAGGGGTATTCGGCTCGCTTCTCTCGACCCCTATTCCCAATCCTCCCCAATCCGCGATTTTGGGAATGCACGCCATTCAGAAACGAGCTGTGGTTATCGACGATGTCATCGAGGTGCGACCCATGATGTACGTGGCCCTTTCTTATGATCACAGGTTGATCGACGGCAGAGACGCCGTGAGTTTTCTGGTCAAGGTGAAGCAGCTCGTCGAAGATCCCCAGCAGATGATGTTGGATCTGTGATGAACCAGCCTTCCGGCT
>CAZLRN010000135.1:0-2802 GCA_964561715.1 uncultured Spirochaetales bacterium | reverse complement strand
CTTTTTTTAGAACGGGGTATGTATGCCAGAGAAAACTAAGTTCGATCTTGTTGTCATCGGAGCCGGACCGGGAGGTTACGTTGCTGCGATCCGGGCCGCTCAGCTGGGACTCTCGGTTGGGCTGATAGACAAGCGCGAGGCCTTAGGTGGCACCTGTCTCAACATCGGATGCATTCCTTCGAAGGCCCTGCTCGATTCCAGCGAGCTCTTCTCCAGGCTGAGGCAGGGAACAGCCGACCACGGAATCTTGGCCGAAGCTCCCAGGCTCGACCTCTCCAAGATGATGGAGCGTAAGAGCCGGGTCGTGGAGAAGCTCACCTCGGGGCTCGCTCTGCTCATGAAGGCTAGAAAGATCTCCGTCTTCACAGGAACAGCCTCTGTCCCGTCGCCGGGGCGGGTGACGGTAACCCTCGAGAGCGGAAAAACTCAGGATCTCGAAGCAGGAAAGATACTTCTGGCCACAGGCAGCACACCCCAGGAGCTCCCCTTTCTCCCTTTCGACGGTAAGAGGATCGTATCTTCCGAGCAGGCCCTCTCCTTTGCATCGGTCCCAAAGCAACTCATTGTCGTCGGCGCCGGCGCTATCGGCCTCGAGCTGGGCAGCGTCTGGCTGCGCCTGGGTTCGAAAGTCACGGTTGTCGAGATCATGCCCGCTATTCTTCCGGGTTGGGACCGCCAGGTCTCTGAAACCTTGAGGCGCGAGCTGGCCAAACAGGGTTTTGTTTTCGAGCCGGCCACCGGGGTGACAGGATTCGAGGCCTCGAAAAACCAGATCTCACTCAAGGCAATGGACAAATCCAATCGAGAAGCCGTTTTCAAGGGCGATCGGGTGCTGGTGGCTGTAGGACGCCGACCCTTTCTGGGCGGTATCGACGCCGAAGCTTTGGGCATTAAAACAGACCGGACGGGACGAGTTGAGGTGGACGAGAGCTTTCAAACCAGTACGCCGGGAATCTACGCGATCGGAGACCTTATCCCGGGGCCCATGCTGGCCCATAAGGCCGAAGACGAAGGCGTCGCGGTGGCCGAATTGCTGGCCGGAAAGGCGGGCCACGTCAACTATGATATTATTCCCGGAGTTGTGTACACGTGGCCGGAGGCCGCATCCGTGGGCCAGAGCGAGGAGCAGCTCAAGGAACGGAAGATCTCCTACAGGAAAGGCTCTTTTCCTTTCCGCGCTAACGGCCGCGCCCTCGCTTCGGGAGACGAGCAGGGATTCGTCAAGATCCTGGCCGATGAACGAACCGACAGAGTTCTTGGAGCTCACATCGTGGGGCCCTGGGCGTCTACACTCATCAGCGAAGCCGTAACGGTTATGGAGTTCGGCGGAAGCTCCGAGGACATCGCCCGGACTGTTCATGCTCATCCGACCCTGCCCGAGGTGGTCAAGGAAGCGGCACTGGCGGTGGACGGCCGGCCTGTTCACGGCATGTGACGCATGCCGAATTCTAATCCTGAGTGTCAAATCACTCGTTGATTTTGACACAGCCCCGCTTTTTCTCTATCTTATTATTGAAGCTCACAATTCTGATTGACTTGATCATATTTGGAGGTGATTGAATGTCGAATCCGTCCTACTCAAAGGGTCTCGAAGGAGTAGTTGCCGCTGAAAGCAAGATCTGCCGCATCGACGGCCAAGCGGGCAAGCTCTTCTACCTGGGATATTCGGTCGAAGATCTTGCCGCCCACTGCACATACGAAGAGGTCACCTATCTTTTGCTCTACGGAGAGCTGCCGACCCGGACGCAGCTCGACGAGTTCAGCGAAAAAATGAGGGCCAGCCGGGACCTCGCTCCTCCAATCAGAGAGATGATCAAGAACTTTCCTGCTGATTCCCACCCGATGGAGCTGCTCCAATCCGTCATTTCGTATCTGAGCGGATACGTGAAGCACAGGATTCATCACTCAGCAACCTGTAACTGCCGGCAGACCCTGCATCAGGTGGTCCAGCTCGCCAGCGTCGTTGCCACGCTCGCCCGATTCAGAGAAGGAAAAGAGTACGTACCTCCAAGGACGGATATCTCTCATGGGGCCAACTTTCTCTATATGCTGAGAGGAGAGGAATCCGATCCGCTCGAGGGCGAGATTATGGACAAATGCCTGATCCTGCATGCGGAGCACGGATTCAACGCCTCCACGTTTACCTCACGGGTTGTGGCTTCCACCATGTCGACCTGCTACAGCAGCATCTCCGCTGCTATCGGAGCCCTCTACGGAAGTCTTCACGGAGGGGCCAACGAGAATGTCGTCGCCATGATCGATGAAGTTGGAACAAAGGAGAAGGCGAGAGAATGGGTCCTCAACGCTCTGGAGAACAAGCAGAGGATCATGGGAATGGGCCACAGGGTGTACAAGGTCAAGGACCCGCGGGCCAAAGTCATCGAAGAATTGTTGATCCAGCTTTCAGATAAAACCGGCGACCGCAAGAACTACGAAATCCTCAAAGTGATAGAAAACGTTATGGCCGAGAAAATGGCGGAGAAGGGCAAACCGATCTATCCCAACGTGGACTTTTTCTCCGGTGCGGTTTACCTGCAGCTGGGAATAAAGCCGATCTATTTCACGCCCATTTTCGCCGCGTCCAGAGTGGCCGGCTGGCTCGCCCATATTCTCGAACAGCGGGTCGACAATCGCCTCTACCGGCCTGCAGCCCTCTACTCCGGAATCGAGTCCCGAGAGTTTGTTCCCATCGAGAAGCGCAATCGGTAGGAGGGATTCGGCCCGAACCGGCAGGTTGCCCTGCAGGGTGTGACCTTTGGCTAGTTTGCCTGGCTAGTTTGCTGTCGATCCCCCGTCCACGTG
>CAZLRN010000134.1:0-10398 GCA_964561715.1 uncultured Spirochaetales bacterium | reverse complement strand
ACCAGAAAAAATCCCGCTCTTCTCTCGCCCGCCCGACTCTGACCGCCTCCTCATATCCGTAGGCCCACATGGAATCCAGCATCAGCACCATATCATCACCCACAGCCTTTCTCAGGGCTGTGCAGATCTCGATGTCCGCCTTGGGCTTGCCGTGGGGATGGGCCTTGTACGCCGGATATCCCAAAGATTTGAAGTGAAGAGCCTCCTCTACATAAGCCTCCGGCGCCGGAAGCCAGGCCGAGCTCGCGTAGGCCGGAACCGCTTCTTTGCAGGTCCCCAGGAGGCGGTGTATCGGAAGGCCCGCCGTCTTTCCTGCGATATCCCAGAGGGCCACATCCACGGCCCCGATCGCCCTGAACGAAACGAGTCGGTGACGCTCCCACATGTCCTGCCAGATCGCCCCGATGTCGAGAGGGTTCCGTCCTATTACCAACGGCTTTAGCAGCTTGATAAGTGGACCGGCGTAGGCCCCCGCTCCCTGAAGAGAGGATCCGAGAAACGAGCGGCCTCGAACATCACTGTCGGTCTGGATTTCCAGGACACCTAACTCAGTTTCTCCGCCAAAGCTGTTTCTTCCCGTCTTCCAGGGTTCGCGCTTCCACTTGAAGAGGGTAATACTGAGATCCGTGACCTTCATGATTGCCTCCTTTGGTGTGAGGCGATTATAGGTTCTTTGACCGGATTTCTCAAGATTCGCACAGAGGGCTCTCGCACTCTAGAGTGCAGCAGCACTCTAGAGTGCTGCCGCACTCTCTTGAAAAAAAAACCGGCCGGACGATAACATCGTCCGGCCGGCCTCCTAGAATCTTTTCAACGCGTGATCTCAGATCACGTATTGTCTCTGTTAGTTGACCTTCACATCGATCCTTTTGGGCTGAGCCTTCGGGGTCTTGGGTAGAACCAGCTTGAGCAGACCATTCTTGAACTCAGCGTCGATCTTTTCTCGATCCACCTCTTTGGGAAGGGAAAAGGAACGTGAGAACTCGAATCGGCGTCTCTCTCGAATCAGATAGCCTTTTCGATCTTCCTTTTTGTCCTCTTCTTTCTTGGAGGAAAGGGTAAGCAGATCGTTCTCTACCTTGACCTCAATGTCCTTCTCTGTCAGGCCCGGCAGCTCCACTTCCATAGTGTATTCCTTGTCGCTTTCCCTGACATCCACCACAGGAGTTCGGCCGTTGAAGAGAGGCTCATCGTCGTCGAAAAAACGATCCAGCGCGTTATCCCAGCGAAAGAGATCTGTCATCGGTCGGTATCTTATCAGTCTTGCCATTTTCGGCACCTCCTCATCATGTTTTACAGTCACTATTTATAATGCATAGAGTGTGCCAAGTTAAAGAAACCAGATAACTCTTTATATGGAAGAGAGATATTAGCGACTAACCGAACCCGAGGGAAAACCTCGATTTCAGATATTGTTTCATTATGACCCAATGGGTCAAAATGTTCATTTAGCTGTGTCAATTTGTCCTTTCGGGAACATAAGGATATTCAGCCCCCTTGCTCGTAGCAGTTATTCCTGAAAGAGGATCTATTCTAAGCATACAGCAGCGTACAGCGGTGGAGAGGGTGAGCAGTCTGCTGGTGTTGGCCTAAGCGTCAGGCAGAATAAGGGATAGGCAGCAGGAATTGATGATGAGTTTTTTAAAGACCGGATAACAGAGGGGGTCTGAAAAAAAGGAACAACTCACTGCAACAGCTACCTCGGGGCGGAGCACACCACCCTGAACGGTTCTGAGTCCCCGAGGCTAAAGTGAGGGGTGGTGGTGCGCAGCCCAAGAGCATGGCCCGTTCAAATCACTTCTTTTACTCCCTCCCAGCTCTTCGGCTCGGTATCCAAACCATCGAAGAACCTCTATCGTACCGCTCCTTTCAACAGATACGCGATAAATGGCCCCAGCGCAGACTCTTCATCCTGATTAGCTCTTGGCCCTTCGATTGATCTTTCCCTTTGCTTCGGAGTGGGTTGTCGATACGTTGCCGGCGGAGCAGAGTCGGTATATCTGTTCTTCGGTCAGGACAACCCCGAGGGACCCAATGTTCTCCTCCAGCTGTTTCGTACTGCTGACACCTAAGACAGGAATCACCTTCGGATCACTCTGCAGAAGCCAGGCCAGGACCGTCTGATTTCTCGTCGAGCCAAGCTCTCCGGCTACCTCGCCGAGGGCTTTCAATCGCATCTCGGAATCTCTTCCCGCATAGTGATCGGAGAAAGTGCGATCGGCGCGATCATAGGCTCCCCGCAAAAGGGGGGAGTAAGCCAAAAGGGATAGATCCCGGTTGCTACAGTAGTCCAGAAGACTCCTGTCCACAGCCACCTGGGGATCGAAATCGGCGCCCCTGCACGGTCTTAAGTAGGAGTACCTCTGCTGAATGCAGCAAAACTCTGGCCATCCCTCAGAGAGCGAAATCCCGCGTGCCTGCTCGAGCCTCCAAGACGCAAAATTGCTGGCTCCTATAAAACGCACCTTGCCGGCTTTGACGAGCTTGTGGTAGGCCTCCAGGCTCTCTTCGAGTGGTGTGTCCCGATCATCATGATGTGAATAGTAGAGGTCGATACGATCGATACCCAATCGCATCAGGCTGTTATTGCATTCTGTTTCGATCTGATGAGCAGCAAGCCCAATTCCGACATCGTCTACCGGAGCAGGAAAGCCCACTTTCGTAGCTATGAACAGGTCTTCGCGGTTCCGACGATCCTTGATCCACTGCCCGATAAGGCTTTCGCTCTCACCCCCCATACCCCCTTGGACCCAGGTTGCGTAGTTGTTTGCCGTATCCAGGAAGGCGCCCCCCGCCTCGACGTATTGATCTAAGATTCCGTACGAAGTCGTCTTATCTATCACCGTTCCGAAATGCATCGTGCCCAGAGAGAGCACACTGACATCTTCGCCGGATGCGCCTAGAGGAGTTTTTTCCATAGCCCCCTCCCTTTCAACGCTCTATCTCGATCCAGGATCCCATCTCGTCGAAGTTGCTTCGACTTTCCATGTCGTGCAGAATCGGCAGGATCCGGAAGCGCTGAGCAGAAATTTTTGTTAGTGGGACCGAAACCTCGATGACGGGACCCACAGACGCTTTGAGATCTGACGAATGCTCCACCTCTTTAGTCGCCGAACGATAGATCCAGGGACTCTTCGGATTGTCGAGAAAAAAGGCAAACTCCAATTCGGGACTGCTGTCGTCATTGGTATCGACCAGGATGTCGAATATCACTCGGCCCTTAGCTACAGGAGGCTTCAAAGTCTCCACCAACACATTGAGGAATCCCTTTCGCAAGATGTAAGACAGGCGAGTGAAATCCAACTCGTCCAGAGAAGCGTCACCATCAGCATCTTCGATTCGCAGCGGACTCATCCACGACCATTCCGTGTCTCTCCCATCCACGAAAGGCGCATAAGCAACAATCTCCTCCGAAGCATTAGGCACGTGAGGATTGAGACCAGCCTCTATCTCGCTGCCGTCGGGCATGCCGTCTCCGTCCGAATCGTTGCTCCAGAGATCTCCCTGCAGACCGTATCGCTCTAGCGCCTCCATTATGCTTCGATCGACGCTGGTCCAGCTTCCCCACTCGTCGTAATTCTCCTCCCTCTCGGTGTTTCGAATGATGGGGAGGAACTGAAATCGCTCAGTCCCAACGGAGCTCAGCGGAATCGATATCTCGAAGATCCGGTTCGCTGCTCCCTTTAGTCCAGAGATTGAGCTGGCCGTTCCCGTCGGATGAGAGTAGAGCCATGTGTGGGAGGGATTAGCGAGGCTGTAAGCGAACTCCAAATCGGTTTGACCGTCGAAATCGATGTCCACCAGCACATCGAACATGACCTCCTCTGCAAGCCGCGGCATTTCTTTTGTCCACACGGCTATCCCAAGTTTGCCATTTCTGACACCATATTCGAGACCAACGAGATCATAGCCTGCAACAGAGGAGTCCCCCTCCGTCTCTGCTGAAGACACATAGGGTAGAAGCTTCCAGTCCTCTCCCATACCATCGATAAAGGGTCCATGCTTTTCGGTCACTTCTCTAACCCGCTGTGTTGAATCCGCTCTAAGTGGATTCATACCCAGATCTCGCTCCCTCCCGTCAGGAATCGTGTCATCATCGCTGTCCACATCTCGAGGATCCGTTAAAAGAAACTTTTCGTCCACCGACAAGAGCCCGTCAGAGTCGGGATCGCTGAAATCAGCGTAGGCTACTCTCTCGTAGTTGCCACCGAACACCCAACCGGCAAGCAACTCTTGCCAGTCCGCCGGTTTCACTGCGAAAAGCAGATCGATGATCTCCCCGTTATCCTTCGAAGATCCGACGGATAAGAGCTTTCTCAAAAATCGACGATAGCCTTCAGCTCCCAGCTCCCTGTAGATGAGGTATTGAACCTTGAAGGTCTTGATGTAGAAAAATCCCGAAAACTCCCCCATGGTGCTATATCTGAAGTCTCGATTCACCGGCTGATCGAACTCCGGCTGATGACCTATCAATCCCCAGTGTGCGAGGATCTCTCTGTATTCATCTTCAGAGAGCCGCAGGAAACCGGAATCCGCCATGGCAATGGGCAGAAAGCTCACAATGCCTTCGACTAGCCAGTTGGTCTCCTCAGAAGGGCTCCAATAGCCGTTCGTCATGCCGAACCAGAAATGTCCAAGCTCGTGGAAGAGGAGTCCGGGTTTGCCGACCTCGCTTATGCCGTACTCCAGCTCGACCTTGTCTCCGAGATTTGTTCCTCCGACCCGAAAACCCTTGTAGAAAACCTTCTCACGTCCGTAAATCGGAAAGGAACGCTTTGCCGGAAAAGACATGGAGAGGTATTCCTCAGCCGATGCAAGATACTCCCCGGTAGAGGAGCGAATATAGGCCGCCCATTCACGTCTCCCCCTCTCGTGGTGAACAACGTATTCTACACTGCCCCCCGAAAGCTCGATCTCACCTTTCAGCCGATCGGTTTCGGAATAGAGGGGTTGAACAGCGATAAGAAGCGCGGCAACCGCAGCCGCGGAAAGAGAGAATCGCATCAGCCGTGCTCCGATATATAGGTATCGAGCCTGCCCAATATCTCACGTTCTACTCCTAGCTCATACATCAAATCAAAAGCCGTGTACCGATCTCGCAGGTACCTCTCATAGGGAAAGGGAAGATAGATGTCCGCCGGCGCGGCTTCTAGACGGGAGAAGGAAAACGGAAATCCCACATCTGCGAGAGTCTCGATGGCTTGCCCCAACGCCTCGAGCTGTGCCCGGGCCAGCTCTCCGATTCGATCCCTATGGGAAATATAGCGACAAAGGCGCTTCTCGATCCTCGATTCGGTCCAGATCCCCTTTCCCTCCATCTCATCGAGCATTTTGAATTTAAACGGAAGGATATCTTCGCCGAGGCTCTGTTCCCAGGAAGGCTCGTTTCTGAAGGCTCTCAGCCTGACTGCCGCACTCGGCTCGAGGTCAATGATTTTGCCAAAAAACTCCCGATAAGCTTCCAGAACGATCTGACTGGCCACTCCCACGAGAATACCATGAAGGTCGAACTCCTTCTTCTTCACAGTCTTGTACATCTCCCAGAAGTGACCAACCGTATGCTCCGCCGAGGCAGCGGGACGCGATGAGCCCATGCTCTGCATAAGCAGCCCCGAGGTGAGAACGGCATCCGAGAGATAGCGCGTAGCCCCCTCTCGATCCTCGGCGAGGTGTTTCGCAGCAATCAAGGCTCTCTCCGTAGATAACAATCCCAGACGTGAGGCCTCTTCGCAGATCGGCTCTTCGGTAATCCAGTGTGAAAGATGCCAGTCGAGGTAGGCTAAGTACTTGCCGAGAAGATCGCCCAGTCCTGCAAGGAAAAGCCTCTGTGGTGCCTTCTCTATGACCGATAGATCACAAACAACAACCTCCGAAACGCGGGAGGGTATAGCCTTATGATAACCCTTGAACCAAATGGCCGCCTTGGCTGAGGTAAAGGCATCGACCGAAGGAGCGGTAACGACACACCAGTTGGAAATTCCTGTGTCGTGGGAGAGCTTTTTCACGATATCGCTTATAGTGCCGCCTCCCACGGCGATCAGGAGCTCCGGCGAGACAGCTCTTGCCTTCTCGACGAGAGCGCTGACCAGCTCGATCGTAGGCTCCGGCTTCGGCGCTCCCGGCAGAATCTCCTCCTCGACACGGAAACCTGCCAGAGTTTCTTTGAGCCGGCTACCCGCTGCACGCTCGGTGTTCGTATCGCTTAAAATCCAGAGCTTGCTCGCCTTCCCGTGGAACTCCGAAAGTAGAGCCGCAGCCTCTGAGAGCGCATCGCGGCCAAAGAGAATGCGACGAGTCTCGAGGCGATGGACCTTACCACATTCACAGGCACCGGGAGTTCCGTATTTCGAAAGGTAGTCCCGGTGGTAGAGCTGCTCTTGGGAATGCTCAGGCTGTCCCTCAGCTTTTCGGCCGGGCATCATGCTTCGGAAACCTTTCGCACGAGAGCCTCCAGCGCCAAAGCCGAAAGAGCCAGAATGCCGTTTTCCAGGGCGTCGTCATTGAAATCAAAGCTAGCGGTGTGAAGGTTGGCATGGTCTTCTCCCAGACCCAGCCTTAAAAATGCGCCGGGAACCTGCTCGAGGTAGTAGGAGAAGTCTTCCGCCCCCATGGTCGGCGGTAAATCTTCCAACCATGCCTGGTTGCCGAGATATGCCTCCACCACCGACTGGGCAAAGCGCGTCATCTCTTCGTTGTTGACCAGCGGGATGTATCCTTCATTGTACTGAAACTCATAAGATGCGCCGGCGCTTTTGCACACGCCGTCGATCTCCTGTCTCATCCGTTCTTCGATGAGCTGTCTCAGCTCGGGCCTGAGATACCGCGTCGTTCCCTCCATGGTAACAATGTCGGGTATGACGTTATCAGCGTTGCCGCCGTGAATCGTGCAAATCGAAATGACAGCAGGATCAAGGGGATCGACGTTTCGGGAGACGATGCTCTGGAGGGCGCAGACCACCTGAGCGCTGGTGACCACGGGATCCACCGAAACATGGGGGCGGGCTCCATGGCTGCCCCGGCCCCGGATCGTTACCACGAACCGGTCCGCCGCCGCCATCATCTGACCGGGACGGCAGGCCAAAGTGCCCACTGGGATTCCGGGCCAGCCGTGCAGGGCAAACACCACGGCTGGCTGCGGGTCCATCTTGAGCAGCCCCTTTTCCACAAGGCTTTTCCCGCCTCCGAGCTTCTCCTCGGCAGGCTGGAAAACGAAGCGAACGCTCCCAGATATATAATCCTCGAGCGCAGCCAAGGTTCGCAGCACACCACAGAGAATCGCGGTGTGCCCGTCGTGGCCGCAGGAGTGGTTGAATCCCGGATGCTTCGATGTCCATTCGACACCACTCTCGTCTGTCACTTCCAGAGCGTCGATATCAGCCCGGAGAGTGACGTTGGGGCCATGCTGCCGGCCTCTCAACAGACAAATCGTGTCGGTTTCGAGCATGGGGGGAAGCACCTCGACCGAGGTGGCGCCAACATATTCGCGGATTTTATCGGCTGTTTTGTATTCTTTTAAGCCGAGCTCAGGTATCTGATGCAACTCGTGGCGAAGGCTCTTTATCTCCGGAAGGACGCGCCCCACCTGATCCTTCAGTACATCTCTCTCAACGGGATACTTCATCATCTGTTCATTTCTCCTTTTCCTCTGCAGTTTCGAAGATACCGCTTCGGGTGGGCGGCTGAGCCCGGACCGCTGCTTTGCAGCAGTCGTAGCGACGCACCCTCGCTTCGGCGGGCCGCGCCGAAGCGGTGGCTTTTGCACGCATCTTGTGATATTCGGCCCCCATGGCCCTTAAAGGCCCAGGTTTTTGTGAGTCAGCTCGGTCAACCGGTCGACAAGATGTTGTACGGCCGGAAAGAGGGGACGATAGACCTCTCTAAAGAGACGATCGTAGATTTTACGCCGATCGGGATCGGGCTCGAAGGTGTCAGTCGTTGACGTCATGGCATCCGCGGCTTTTCGGATGTCCCCATGCCACCCCGATGCGGCAGCTGCCAGGATGCCCGCACCCAGACAGGTCGCCTCCGCCGTAGCAGAGCGTACGACGGACAGCCCGGTTACGTCGCTCATGATCTGACACCAGAGGTCACTCTTGCTTCCGCCACCCAGTATGACGTACTCCCCACAGGGTTGATCCTGAGACTCGATCAGACCATCTCCCGCCAAACGCTGCTCAAAGGCTATTCCCTCCAAAATGGCCCTGTAAAAATGCTCAGGGCCATGGGCACCTTGCCATCCCATAGTCACCCCCGTAGCGGCGGGATCCCAGTAGGGGCTCATCACGTTGTGCCAGTAGGGTAGCAGCATGAGCCCAAGAGATCCAGGAGGAATCTGGGCTGCAGCCCCCTCGAGCAGCTCCTCCGGACTGACCGAAAGCCAGGGTTTGGCGAGATCACCGGCAAACTTCTCGATGAACCATGCCACGGTGAAGACGCCACCCTTCAGGCATGTCTCCAGATAGAAGACACCTGGTATCGGTGCATTTAGGGTGCGGTAAGCCCTATTAGCGATGTAGTGCTCACTGTAGGCTCCGCCTATCACTGCGGTGCCCATGATGAGGTACGCACGATCTGTGGAGGTTATATTGGCGCCGAGGCCGGCGCACTGACCATCGCCCCCTCCCGCAACAACGGGCAGGCCTGCCAGCAGGCCGGTGGCCTTTGCCGCTTCGGAGCTGACCTTTCCACAGATCTCCCCTGGTTCATAAAGCTCAGAAAACTGATCGCCCTCGAAACCCAGTCCCTCTATGATCTCATCGGCCCAGGCTCGTTTCTTCATGTCGACGAGTCCCATGGGATCCGCGCTGGCAAGGCTCGTCCGGAACTCTCCGGTAAGGCGATGGACCAAAAACGCATGGGGCTCCAGATATTTTCGAGCTTGGGCGGCGACTTCCGGCTCGTTTTGCGCCAGCCAAACCATTTTAGGTAACGCTGGAATCATGGAGAGAGGCTTTCCGGTTACGTCATGGAGAATCTCCGCCCCCACCGCCTCCCCCAAAAAAGAAACCTGCTCGATGCATCTCTCATCATTCCAGAGGATGGCGTTTCTCACAGGCCTTCCTTCTGCATCCACCGGGACAAAGCTCTCCCTCTGGTTAGTGATGCAGAGGGCCTCGATCCGCTCAGCTTCGATCTGCTCGAAGAGCTGCTTCAGAGCCGCACACAGGCAGGACCACCACATCTCTGCATCCTGTTCGTACCAGGTCGGACGGGGCTGGAGGGTCGGGTAGGGCGCACGTCCTTCGGCAACGGGATTCCCGCTGGCGTCCCAGGCGATAACCTTGCAAGCGGTCGTGCTGCTGTCTACGCCGATCACCAGTGATTCTGCCACTATTCTCTTCCCGCTTTTACGGGTTGATATCTGAAATGGCCTTTCTTAGCAGAGGATCTTCCTGCCCTTGAGATTAGTAGAGCAGATCAATACCCATGGGAGTGCTCAGGCCTGAGACCAGGGGCTGAACATTGCTTCCGTCAGTGCTCGCCTGCATGATCGTGCCATCTCCTGAATCGGTCCAGTATAGCTTTCCCTCTACTGGGTCGACAACGATATCTTCGAGGTTGTTCAAGCCGGCTGAAACGATAGCTTGAACACCGCTTCCGTCCAGATTGGCACGATTGACGACGACATCAAACTGGTCAACCCAGTAGATCTTCCCTCCCTCAGAATCCAGTGTCATGCCGTTAGTACCGTTCCCGCCTGAGTATATCTCTTGAGCTCCCGATCCATCCAGATTGGCTCTGTGAATCCTCCCGTTTGTCCAGGTCGTCCAGTAGATTTTCCCGTTCGACAGATCGAGGGCAAGACTGGTGGGAAGCGTGAGACTCGAAAGGATCGTCTGGGCGCCTGTCCCGTCCAGGTTCGCCCTGTAGATTATGCCATCGGTATAATCGGAGTAATATATCTTGCCTCCGCCGGGATCAACGGCAATTCCAGAGATCCAGGTGAAACCCGACGCAATGGCCTGACTGCCGCTTCCGTCCAGGTTAGCCCACATGACTTCGTTAGTGCCGGCATCGGTCCAATAGATCTTTCCGTTTGTAGAGTCAATGGCGATAAAACGAGGATTGCCCAGCCCAGTTACAACAGTCTCAGAGCCGCTTCCATCCATGTTCGCCCTCTTAATCGTGCTCGTACCCCAGTCTATCCAGTAGATCTTGATAGGAGGATCGGCAGAATCTGAATCACTCGTTCCCGGACACCCCGTGAAAACGAAGATTAGGATCGAGAAGACAATAACAATGCGGAAAACAGTCCCGACACCCTTTTTGAAAAAGCCCATTCGTCTCATTGCTTTCTCTCTTTCTATAATTTTCGATTGATGCCGAAAGTATCCTACCTAACCTTAGAGAAATCCGTCAAGGCGAACCCTCCAACCCGTAGAAGCCATACTGAGAGGG
>CAZLRN010000133.1:0-10457 GCA_964561715.1 uncultured Spirochaetales bacterium | reverse complement strand
GCCCCAAGAGGGCATGAGGCATGTTACCCGTACGCCAAAAGGTCTCAGCTCCGTGTGCAGGCAGCGGGACAGCTGGAGTATCCCCGCCTTGGCTGCGGGTAACCTTGGGAAGCCCCGGTCACGATCGCTACATTGCCATCCAACTTTGCACTCATCTTCCTCCTCCTCACGCTTGAGCACGCGGATATACTCGTCTGAACGCACAACCTGCTGGTAATTGATGATAGCCCAAATAAGTCGAGAGAGCCTCAGGTCGCACTGGGAAAAGCGAATTCCAGTCTGAAGGCCTATTCCTCAATCAGCCGAAACGATTCCCCCCAGGTCTTCAGGCGCAGATCGTAGGCGCCGTTCACCCCTTCAGGGGGAACACCCGCCCAAAGGGTAAGCAGTACAACATCTTCGCTACCATCTGTGTTGTCGAGGCCGTGAACGGTTCCTCCGGGGATGAAAACAATATCCCCGGGTTCCAGATCGATTACTTCTCCGTCTAAATGCAATTTACAGTGACCTTTTTGTATCACGTAGGTTTCATCGTAGTGCTGGTCCGGCGTACCGTGCGCGCTGCCTTGAAGCTTTCCCCCTTTTTTCAACGTTCCCTGATTGATGTGCATTTTTTTGGATTCGGAGTTGGTGTGATCCAAAAGCATCTTCGATGTGTAGACATCACTGCATACAAACGGCGCTACCTTCGATGGTCTGATGTGGGTTGCTCTGGTCATTTGTTTCCTCCCTTGTTATTGCAGCTTGAACAGGATCCCTTCGTGTCGCGCACGCCGCCATGATCGTAGTAGTGCCCGCCGTGCCAGTTCGGGTTCTTTCCCAGCCGGGCGATCAGTGCGTTTAAGCGCGCCATGCCGTCGTCCCGGGCCTTGATGTCGGTGGTGACGGGGACGATGCCGTCCATGAAATCGGGAAAGGTCACCGCCCACTGGAATGCCTGAAAACCTCCGTAGGACGGACCGATCACCGCAACCAGGTGGTCGACGCCCAGATGCTCCAGGAGTGCTCGCTGCGCGGTGACGATGTCCACCAGGGTGATGTCGGGAAAGTCGGGACCGTAGGGCCGGCCGGTCACCGGATCCAGATGGGCCGGGCCGGTCGATCCATAGGAGGAGCCGAGCATGTTCGATGAGACGACGAACAGGTGATCGGTGTCGATGGCCTTGCCCGGTCCCACCAGGCTGTTCCACAAACCCTCTGCAAGGGTCGACCCGGGGCGTCCGATCATGTGATGATTGCTCGTGTAGCCGTGGGTGAGCAGAACGGCGTTGTTCCGATCCTTAACCTGCGTGCCATAGGTCTCGTAGGCGATACGGAGCTCCGGCAGGGCCCGGCCGCTCGCCGGGGGGAAGTCACGCGTTGTGAACACCTGATCGAGGACGGCATGCAGGTCGCCTTCGTCCTGAGCGGGCTTCTTCTTCGTACTCATGAGCATCAATCTCCCCGGACGTAAGGAGTGTGGCTGTTTCTCGGATACGCCACCTTTGTCTTTTTCGGTTGATCGAACATGCGCGTGTTCGGAGCTATGTTTCCGCTATTCATCGGTGCTGCAGGCGGCTCATAGTTCAGGCATTCCCGGATGCGAACCACCTGCATTTTTCGCTAGGTTCCCTCCATCCAGTGGGATCAGTGCGCCGGTAATGAACGACGAAGCCTCCGAACCGAGAAGAAGGGCCAGGCCTTTTATATCTTCTTTCTCTCCGAGTCGACCCATCGGGATGCCCCGCAGGAAATTCTTTCGCAATCGAGGATCAGCCTCCATCCTCTTCTCAAGTGCCTTATTGCGAATCTGGCCGCAGACGATGGCATTCACCCTTATCCCCCGGCTGCTCCACTCCGTGCTCAGCTCTCGGGTCATTTGCCCGACTGCAGCCATCGCCATGCTGTAGGGAATATGACTGCGACCATTTGCCGCGATGCCCGCGACGGAGCAAATACTGATGATGCTCCCCTTTCCCGCTTGCAGCATCCGTCTGCCCGCCTGCTGACAACAGAAGAACCGGGAGATAGCGATATTGTGAATCGTGTATTGAACGGCCTCCAGATCGATATCTTCCGGTGCGCCGATCTTCGCTGGTCCGGCCACGTTCGCCAGGATGTCGATTCTACCGTATTCGCGATCCAGGAGCTCGAAAACCTCCTTAATCTGCTGGATATCCGTGATATCCCCGGGACGTGTGATTACTCGTTTTCCGGGACGTCGCAGTTCCTCGGCCGTCTTAGTCAGACCGTCGCTGTCTATGTCGACAAGCAGCAGATCCGCGCCGGCATCAGCAAATACAGACGATATTGCACCGCCCATATTACCCGCTGCTCCGGTTACCATCGCCACTTTTCCTGTCAGGTCAAACAACTCATTAGCGCTCAGTTTATTTTCTCCTTCCCCCGTTTTCTCTCACGGGGCCACCGGTCATTGCAACTGATGCACACTCTTGGAGTGACAGCTACGCTTCGCTGATTTGGTAGTATTTTAACCGGATCCGACTGGGTTGACAAGAATTCGAATTGCCTCATCAAAAATCTACCCGAAGGGGTGCCGTTGCCTCATCTGAAAATCTACCCTAAAAATAGGTGGTCTAAGCTCTGTTTAGAGGAGGGCCACCGGAAAGATGAGGCTTACGATGGATCAGAAGAGAGCTGTGAGTGGGAAGATGGCCGAGAGGTATCGGGGCTGCAGGAGTCGGAAAGAAAAAGCTAAGATTTTGGATGAGCTTGTGGAGCTCTGCGGTTATGATCGTCACTATGCGGCTTGGTTGTTGAGAAACTACGGAAAGCGGTGTGTAGTTCGTCATCCATCAGGAGAAGTGGTGAAGCTGGCGGTGGGGGGGCGAAACAAACGGCGTAAGGCAGTACGTCCAAGAAAGTATGGTGAGGCGGTGGAAGCTGAAGTTGTGTTTTGCTGGGAGTTTTTCGACCAGATGTGTGGAAAGCGCTTGGTAGAGATGATTCCAGACATTTTGCCAAGCTTGATTAAACATCTCTTGGTGGGAATACCGAAGTGTATGAGAAATTACTCACCATCAGTGCTGCCACAGTTGATCGGATGCTAATACCTCAGAGAGCCAAACGGAAGTTGAAGGGCAATACCCATACAAAGCCCAGCAGCATCCTCAAAAGCCAGATCCCCATCCTCACTTCCAGTGAACTGAATACCGAGGAGCCAGGGCATTATCAGATCGACTTAGTGGGCCATGATGGGGGAAACCCTAACGGTCAGTTCGCCCACACCCTCGACGCTTTAGAGCTCTCTTCAGGATGGATAGAACCCCGCATTCTCATCAATAAAGCCCATAAATGGGCTAAAGAGGCCATAAGAAGCATTAAAACCACCTCTCCGATGCCCATTCTATCCTTCCACTCCGACAACGACTCTGCCTTCATTAACGAAAATCTGCCGGGCTGGTGCGCTGTTCATGAGATTCCTAACGCCAGACGTCGACCCTATCATAGCAACGATACATGCTATGTGGAGCAGAAAAACTACGACATCGTCCGCCAGGCAGTGAGATACCATCGGCATGAAACCGAAGAGGAGGTCGCTCTTATAGCTGAGCTGTATGAGAATCTCAGGCTGTTGATTAACTTCTTCTACCCCTCGATGAAACTTCGTGAGAAAAAACGCGTTGATGGGCACATACAAAAACACTACCACAGAGCCCAAAGTCCTTTTCGTCGCTTGTTGGCAAATCCAAAAGTTCCCCCAGCCTTCAAACTAAAACTCCGTCACCAAAAGAGCAAACTGGATCCGTTCGTGCTCAAGGCTAACATAGCGAGGCTGCAGGAGAGACTCATAGAATGTGTCAAAAGAAAAAATATGAAGATCCTATACCCGGGTCCATCGTACCCACAGGCGAAAGAAAGAATGGAACAATATCTCTTTGGCTCAACATAAAGGGGGGTGTCTCTGTGCTGGATACCACCCTCCCAGAGAAAATGCAAGGAAGGGCTCTTCATCCGCGAGCTTCGAGGATGTTAGGTGATGAATCGATCAAAACCTGCTTCCCTAACCACTATCGTTCGAGTAGATTTTCAGATGAGGCAATAGGCATTCGCCTTACGCATAACGCACAGACTATAGCGAAGCCAAATCCATCTCCCGAGCCGCCTTGACCTCGTCCAGACGCCCCACCGGTGTGTTTTTGGGAAACCCGGCGAATACCTCGGGGTTCTTCTCCGCCAGATCCGCCAGCTCTTCCATGATCTCGATAAACTCGTCCAGGGTTTCCTTGGTCTCCGTTTCCGTCGGTTCCACCATGATGGCTTCCTTCACGATTAGGGGAAAATAGACAGTCGGTGCATATACGCCACGATCCAGTAGAGCCTTGGCTATATCGATGGCGTGCACCCCTTTTTGGGCTTGGTTCAGGGCCGAGATCACGAACTCGTGCATACAGCCCTGATCGTAGGAGTGGGTGAAGCGGTAGCTTTTCTTGAGTCGATTAAGGATGTAGTTGGCGTTGAGAACGGCATTCTCACTGGTTTCAATGAGGCCCTCCCGGCCCAAATGCAGAATATAGGCGTAGGCCTTGAGAAGCACGAGAAAGCTTCCGTAAAAGGGAGAGATATACCCGATCGAGAGTGGCTCGTCGTAGTGAAGGGCGAAGGTTCCGTCTTCCCGCTTCACCACCCTCGAGATGGGGAGAAAGGGGATTAAGTCTTTGCACACTCCAACCGGCCCTGCTCCTGGACCTCCGCCGCCGTGGGGCGTGGCAAAGGTCTTGTGAAGATTTACGTGGACCACGTCGAATCCCAAATCCCCCGGCCGAGCCTTTCCGAGAATGGCGTTTAGGTTGGCGCCGTCGTAATAGACCAGCCCGTCGGCCTTGTGGGCCAGATCGGTTATCTCCTTGATAGCGGGATTGAAGATGCCCAACGTGTTCGGGCAGGTAAGCATGACGCCGGCTACCTCATCGCTCAGGTTCGCCTTGAAGGCCTCGAGATCCATGACGCCCTTCTGATCAGAAGGAATAGCCTTGACATCGAATCCCGCTATGGCGGCACTGGCCGGATTCGTTCCATGACCCGAGTCTGGTATCAGCACGTACTTTTTCTTTTTCCCATGATGTTTGTGATAGGCCGCAATGAGCATGATGCCCGTCAGCTCACCGTGAGCCCCGGCCAGTGGGTGGGCGGTAAAGGCGTCCATTCCGCAGATTTCGCACAGGGCCTGCTCCAGATTGTAGATCACTTCCAAGGCCCCCTGGGTGAGGGTGCCTCCGAGGATGAGCTGTGGAAGAAGGGGGTGAAGTGCACTAAACTCCTCTCTGGCGGCAAGCTTCTCCGTAAACTTAGGGTTGTACTTCATGGTACAGGATCCCAAAGGGTAGAAGTGAGAATCAACGCCGAAATTCATCTGGCTCAGTTTGGTGAAGTGTCGAACCACCTCATGCTCCGTCACGCTGGGCAGAGTGGATTCCTTGCCCCTCATGTAGACGGGAGGCAGTGTCGCTTTAATAGGTACGTCTCTCTTGGGGAGGGAGTATCCCCTTCTGCCGTGACGGGATTTCTCGAAGATCAGTTCCATAAAACGTCCTCCAGCGCCTCGGCGTACATGCCAATCTCCTGTTTAGTTCGCTTCTCGGTTATCGCCACCAGCAGGTAGTCCTTCATGTCTCTGTAGTATCGACCCAGAGGAAAACCTGCCGCTATGCCACGATCGATGAGCTTACCGATAACCTCGTTGGGATCTCTTGGGAGTCGAACTGTGAACTCGTTAAAGGTGGGGGAATCCCGTATCACCTCCACGCCCCTGACCTCTTCGAGCTTGTTTTTGGCATACTCCGTCTTGTCCAGGCAGAGCTGAGCCAGCTCTCTCAAGCCCTCCTCGCCGTAGAGGCACATGAAGATGAGGGCTCTAAGAGCGCAGAGGGTTTGGTTGGTGCAGATATTGCTCGTAGCCTTCTCCCTGTGAATGTGCTGCTCCCGGGCTTGAAGGGTCAGCACAAATCCCCTCCGTCCCTGTGCGTCCGTGGTCGCTCCTGCGATTCTGCCGGGCATTTTGCGCACATACTTTCGCAGTGACGCCATAAAGCCGAGATAGGGGCCCCCAAAGGAGAGGGGAATGCCAAGGCTCTGGCCCTCGCCAACGGCGATGTCGGCTCCCATTTCGCGGGGGGTTTTCAGCAAACCGAGGGAAATCGGATAGATACTCTCGATCACCAGCGCGCCCTTGTCGTGGCATTTTCCGCAGATGTCGCTGTGATCGTCCACCACTCCGAAAAAGTTGGGGTTCTGAAGGATCACGGCGGAGGTCTGTTCATCCAGCACCTTTTCGATCTCGGCCCGGTTGCTGTGACCGTGGGATACGGGAATCTCCACAAATTCGATGTTCAGATTGCTTGTGTAGGAGTACATCATCTTGCGGTAGATCGGGCTGACCCCGCCGTCCATGATGATTTTATTTCTTCCGGTAAGCCTGAGACTCATCATGGCTGCCTCGTAGAGAGCTGTTCCACCGTCGTAGAGAGAGGCGTTGGCTACCTCCATTCCTGTGAGCCTGCAGATGCAGCTTTGAAACTCATAAATCGCCTGCAGCGTGCCCTGGGAGGCCTCGGCCTGGTACGGGGTGTAGGAGGTGTAGAACTCGCTGCGTCCAGCCAAATCGTCCACGGCAGCGGGTATATGATGATCGTAGAATCCCCCGCCGACAAACGTGACGAGATCGGTGTAGTTGCGCTTGGCCAGATTGCGCAGGTACTTTTCGACCTCCAGCTCGCTCTTTCCAGGAGGCAGATCGAAGGAGCGAGCCCGCAGCTCCGAAGGGATGCTCCTGAAGAGCTCTTCCATGTCTCCGGATTTGATGCCGAGGGAGCGGAGCATCTCCTGTTTATCCTCTTCGGTGTTCGAAACGTAACTCAATCTTCCAGCCCCTTGAGATAATCCTCGTACTCTTCGGCGCTGAGAAGGTTCTTGCTCTCGTCGGCGTTGGAGATTCGGATGCGGCAGATCCATCCCTTTTCGTAGGGGGAAGTGTTGATGACTTCCGGGCTGTTCTCCAGGGTCTCATTGACTTCTATGACCTCACCGGAAATCGGCGCGAAGATATCACTGGCCGCCTTTACCGATTCGATGGTAGAGAAGACGTCCATCTGTTTGACCTTCGTGCCCACGGCTGGAACTTCGACAAAGGTAATATCTCCGAGCTCCTCTTGGGCGAAGTCGGTTATCCCGACGAGGGCTGTATCACCCTCCAAACGAACCCATTCATGCTCCTTAGAGTACTTCAGATCCTTTGGTGTCATATATTCCTCCAAGCAAAAAAATCTTTGATGCTCTGTATTCGCTCTCCCCTACGGAATCAGGGGAGGGGTCGCAATCTTGGCTGTAATGGTGGTGTCACCGCCTTTGAGCAGCATCTGCTGGCCGTCGACGGCCAGGGAGGTTTCGATATAACAGAGACCGATACCCCTTTTCAAAGTGGGCGAAAAGGCTCCGCTGGTAACGGTGCCTACCCTCCGCTCGTTGAGGGACACCTCGAAATGAGAACGGGCGCTCCTACGTCCGTCACAGATGAATCCCGACAGTACTTTAGAAGGCTTCGAATTCGCTGATATTTCCTCTTTGCCTATAAAATCTTTGCCTCGATAGACGAATCGCTGGAGGTTCGCCTCATTGGGAGTTCGAGTCTCGTCTATGTCGCTGCCGTAGAGAGGATAACCCATTTCGAGCCGTAGTGTGTCTCTGGCTCCCAGGCCTGCGGGCATCACGTCAGGGTGAGATACCAGCAGGTCCCAGAGTTTTTCTGCGTGTTCGGATTTGACGATAAGCTCGAATCCCAGCTCACCGGTATACCCGGTTCGAGCGATTTGCACCTTCATGCCGTAAAGATCCGTTCGAATGAAAGTGAAGCGGCGCAAGTCTTCGAGACCACTCACATGTTCGGAGAGGATGGCACGTGAGTGTGGGCCCTGGAGGCTGAGCATAACGCTTTGCTCCGACTCATCCGCAAGCTGTGTCTCCGTTGTGATCTTCGATTCGATCCACTCAATGTCCTTATCCGTTGTTGAAGCGTTGACGACGAGCAGGAACTCATCTTCGGCTGTGCGGTAGACGATAAGGTCTTCGAGAATTCCCCCGGATTCGCTTAGCAGCAAACCGTATCGAGCTCCGCCGATCGCTAGATTATCGACACGGCAAGTGATGAGCCGATCGAGGTCAGTGAGAGCTCCACTTCCTCTGAGGTAGAGCTCTCCCATATGGGAGGTGTCAAAGAGGGAGGCTTTGGTTCTCGTATGGTTGTGTTCGGCTATGATGCCGGCATACTGAATGGGCATGTTCCAACCGGCAAAGGGAACCATCCTGGCTCCCGCCTCGATGTGGCGTTTCTCGAGGGGAACTGAGTTTAGCCCAGCGGCAGCGGAGCCGAGCCCGGCAGGCACGGAGTGACGGCCGATTCCCATGGAACAAATGATAATGCTTCAAGATTTCTCTGTCTACCAAATACAGCGGAGCCGATCTTCAATCTCTTCCTTGTTGCCCCGATAATGCTGTGATATAGTCGTGTCTAGTAGCTGTTATCCAGATTTTTCGCCCTGTAAAAGCTTCGACACCGGATAGGCATCTGACAGAGATTTGCGGATCGGTAATCGGTGCTTTTTCAATTGGAGTGTTGATATGGCGAAATGGAAACGTTATCTCATCATAGCCTGGTGTGCTGTTAGTGCCTTCGGGGGTTTGCATCTGCAGGCTCAGGAGAATGAGAGAGATCTGATTTACTCGACAGGATACGTCAGAAAAAAGCTTGAGTCTGTTCAATCAAAGGGCGCGAGTCGTCTGAACAATCAGAGCCGTGAGATAGCCGAAACGGCGATACTGGACTATAAAAACGCGGCAGGATTGGAAAAAGACAAAGAGGCGCTGATAGACGCCATTCTGATATACCCTCGAGGGGAGTATTATTTTAATCTGGGAAACTGCCTGTATTTTTTAAAAAATTATGCAGAATGCACCAAAGCATTTGATATGGCCGCCCAGCTGTGTTACAGAGAGAGCTATTTCGCCTACTACAATGCGGCCTGTACCGCCTCTCTGCAAAAAGATATGCAAAGCGGGCTCAAATATCTGGAACGGGCCATCTCATTCAACTATATAGATTTCGATCAGTTCTGGCGTGATGCGGATTTGCGCTTCTTGAGAACCTCCCCCGACTTCGAGAAGCTTATTGGTGGATACAGAAAAGTCGTTAAGGAAACACTCTCTTCCCGCAAGTGGATGAGCGATCCCATGGTAGGTGCCTCGGATCCTCCGACCTACAGGCTCAACCCTGATGGCACGTACATTTACTCCGGCAGCTTATATGCCAGGGACGGCTCTCCCCGTGTGGTTAAACACGAAGGAACATGGGACTACGATGGGGGCTGGCTCATTCTGACGAGAGAGAAAGAAACCATTGGCAGCGGCGTAAGTATGGGACCAGCCGGGTCCGAATTCAAGAATCTTGACAAAGTAGATTTAAGACCATTCAAAACGGAAAAAAAGCGAATCTCTAAGATAGAGTGCCGTTTTCCGATCGGGTCGCCCCTTTTTTTTATGATGACCATCGACGGGATCGAGCACTGGAGTGAGCGTGGAACATTGACCTGGCTGTTGAAACAGTCCGAAGGCAGGTAGCAACACAATCATCGACGGCGCGCGAAGCTGTTTATTTCCGGCCGATGTATGCCGTCGGACGGCGCACTGTCGGATGGTGTCAATTCAGGTTAAAGATCCTTCATGAACTCGATAAACTCCGGATGTTTCCTTACAGCGTCGAAGTCCGGTTCCTTTGCGATCATGTCGAGTTACTTCCGGGATTCCTCGGTGTCCAATGACTTCAACATATTAAGATACTCGACTGCAGGGCTGACCCTCTTCGTAAGCGCGCACATGCAGGCTGAGTTGTATATTCCCTTTGCGTATTGGCTATCCATGCTTACTGACGCCTTGAAATACGTCAACGCATCTTCGTAGCGTTTTTTCTTGTAATAGGAGAAACCTATGCCGTTGTTGAAATCGGACAGATCATACCTGTTGATTATCAGAAAACCGCTGTACCCCGGAGAAAACTCTGCTATGTAGGCGGTGTGGTAAAAGACAACAAAAGCCTTTTTATCACGAGTAACATATATCTTGTCTTCTACTTGCAGATCGCCCGGCACATCGAATTCGCTTACAAGCATCGTGTATCCGCTTTTATTGTCTTTGATAAAGATCTTTGCATGGACAGTGGGGGCGGGGTTACCCGGTCCCATCGCCGGTCCCTCCACGGAAGCCGTGACAGATAGGTCCTTCGGCTTCTCTTTGACGGGGTTGAAAATGTACCCCTGTCGTTCGAGATCATCTATGGCTTTCTGTTTTAATTTTCTGTTTTCCAAAGCCAGATTTTCGTAAAATGTGCTGCTGTTCTTATTGCCGCTTACATCATTTTCTGAATTGCCGGTTCTTATTGTTTCTATCGTCTCTTTTGTGAAGGTATCGAC
>CAZLRN010000132.1:3439-10465 GCA_964561715.1 uncultured Spirochaetales bacterium | reverse complement strand
CGGGGCTCTCACTATCGAGAAGACTTTCCCGAAGAGGACAACACCCACTGGCTCAAAAACATCATCCTCCGCAGACAGGACGACGGCTTTGAGCTTGAAGCCAGGCCTGTTTCAAGAAATAAAACCAATTGATACGTTGTCTCCGGGTCGTGCAGCAGGCCTGATCAGTCTTTTATAACAATTCTAAATCCAACATCCTCTGCTGCAAGATGCGTGGGCTTAGAGGTGATATAGTCAGACTCGAAGTTTTTCGATTTGGACAGCTTCCAGCTTCCACCCGCTATCGTTCCTACCACGTTTCCCTGGCTGGTTTTCTCTTCATCTGAGCACCATTCCCGCACGTTTCCGGCCATGTTCGTGACGCCTTCAATCGTAAGATCTTTCAGGAAATATTGTACCTGAATCGGACCCCGGCCGCCGATTATGGGAAGCATACCCTTTGGATCCGAATACTTGCTATGAGCGATGTTCTTTATCCATGTATTGCCCCAGGGATAGGGGGAATTGTTCTTTTTGCCTGCTGCATACTGCCACTGTTTCGCTGTTGGAAGGCTGGCGTTCTTTCGTGTTTTTTTTGAGAACCAATTCACAAAGGCAATACAGTCGTCTCGACTGACGTTGTGAACCGGGTAATATTCATAGTTTTCTCGGTAGTTCTTTCGCCATTCGTTTTTTGACTCGTAGTCAGTATCCGACACAAAATCTATGAATTGCCCGAAGGATACCTCTGTCTCGCCGATCCAGAAATCCTCTATGCTCGAGTTACCTTTGATGAACACGAAATTCATCCCCCGTATTGTCCGAATCTCTCTCTCGTTAGCTATAACCACGTTCGAAAGATAGGATGTCCTATCCTCCCTGATACTGAACTCATTTCTGTACACACCGAATCTATGCTCGATTTCGAGAAAGTGGCTTCCCACGTGGATATCTTCGATTCTTACAATGCTTCCTCGTTCGATCTTCCCGATTTCTTCTCCATTTATTTTGATCACCCCCCCCACGTTGGAATACAGCTCCAGCGCGCCGAAGGCGTTGAGGTTTTCCGATACCTCCGTATCTTCTTTTGATCTCCTCTTTCTCTCGTCTATGGTTCCGCTGTACGTAGAGATTGCCAGGTCCCCGTATGCCTCACCATTGATTTTCGTATAGGGCTTTTGTTTCAGTCCCTCCTGCATCGCGTAATTGGTCAGTGCCTCCTCGACGTACGTCGACAGCTCTCTGAATGTCACAATTCCATCTCTGTTTCCGTACTGATAATCCGCTTTGCCCTTTAAGCCATTGAGCACATATTTCGTGAACACGCCATAGTCAGATTTCGGATCCTCGTAGCTGTACCATCCGGATTTTGTTGCATAAAAAACAGCAGATACCTCAGCTCTTTCAAATCTCTCTGCTCGAAGATTGTTTTTAGCAAATCCCCGGCTCGCGCTCCCGGCAACCTTTTCGCGGCACGCGTCAATAAAGAGAAGAGTTTTCTTCAGGCCCAAACCATTAATCCAGTCTACTAAATTTTTGATGGGGAAGCTGCTTGCGAAAACATCGTTGTAATCCGTATCTGTCGGAAGTAGAAATCCTTCGTTGTTTGCGTTCGCAATACCGTGACCGGAAAAGGAGAATAGAAACAGATCGTTGGGTTTGACAAAGTCTTTCAGGTATTCCAGCTTGGCGTTGATGTTTCTCAAACGGGGATAGCTCTGCATCTTGTCGTAGCGTGGGTCGATATCGTCGGTCATGACGAAGACCTGGTCGAATTGGCCGTACTCCGCCAGGGTCTCGCCCAAAGCCTTGGCGTCGTTGCGAGCTTTTCTCAGATCCTGTATGTCCCTGTGCTCATAACCGTTGATTCCTATGCAGACTGCATACCGTTTTCCCGAGTTGCCCTTTACCTCCTTGATCTTCGCCTTTTCGACGGTTTTCAGTCCTCTTGCTCCGTCTTGGGCAGAAGCATTCGCCAAGACCAGGAAGGCCATGCACAGAAAGAGACAGAGGCTTTTCATTTCAATTTCTTCTTAGAGAAGAGATCAAAGATACTGGATGGTTGTGCCGTTGTAGGCTTTTTTACCGTTGTCTTTGTCGGAGAAATCTTTAACACAACTTTTTTGATCAGCTCCTCTCTCGTCATGATCGGAATCTTCTCTTTGAAATCGACGAGCACATACATGTTCTCGAAATCCACGATGATAAACAGGTCTTTTTTCGGATCGATTTCCTTCTTCGAAATCGTAATGGGAGTTTCGGGAAGCAGGGATCCTTTGAAGAAGTCATATTCGATCTCGGTCAGCGCATCCCACTCGTCCTTGCTGTATTCATCCTCGATCACGAGCTTTTCGATATCTCGCAACAGTATGAAACCTTCCCTATAATCCGGTCCGAAATACACCTTCTCTTTCACGTCTATTCTCTCTTTGGAGAAGCCGGGATTGAAGAAAATCGACACTTTGGCTAGCCGGTATGACTCGACCTCGAATTCCTTTTTAATCTGAAAATCATCGATGTTGATGACGACATGCTTTTCTGCTTTGAGGTCTACCTCGATTGGTTTGCTTGTTTCGATCTGTCTGGATGACAGCTTCACGATGCCGGTTATGCTGTCTTTGCTGATGGCTTCTGCAACGGGCGTTACCTTGACTTCGTACTTTGCCAGGCCCACGTTCTTGATAATAATCTCGTTGGTCGCGGCCTGGTAGGACCATGAGGCAAATTGTTCCTGGTCTGGTGCGGGGTCAAACTTGCCCTCTTTGAAGGTGTTTTCGTATTTCCGCTGTATCTGCTCGTACTCTCGCCCGACCTCCCATATGTACTCGGCGTCCTTCGGTTTTTCCTCGATGTGAAAGGTGAAGGAGTCTACAGGAAAAACGCCGCCGATGACGATGCTGCCCCGCTCCTCTTCGAAGTGCTCCTTTTCCAGAGGGATGAGCTTGATCTCTCTCGGATTGATGGTGAACTCGATCTCCCTGATAGATTTGTTTTCCCTGCCGTAAACGGTTACGATATAATCTCCCGGCAGGATCCAGTAGTACAGATCCGAATAGATCAGCTTCTTGTAGGTGTCGTTGGAAGGGATGGCGAGGTTTTCGTTGTCAATCTCCTGTTTCGATTGACAGAATAGAAGAAAATCCTTTGGATCGGCCTCCTCTGCATCCGTTTTGTCGAGGACCTCTTCGGTTCTCTTGACCATGAACTGGCAACAATAGTTCTTGAGAATGTCGATGATGATATTCTCAGCCACATCACTGCAGGCTTCGTGAATATCGGAGAGGTCTTTTGAAATGAACCTAGCATAGGAGTAAAGCTCTTCTCCTCTGTAGGTGTTCAGTACGCGCACGTTCAATCCATAGCGATCTTTTTCTTCGAATACATTTCCCAGGACAACGAAATCGAGGTCGGCAAAATTGAATGCCTCGGCGTTTTTGTCGTAGAGGTCCTGCAACCGGAAATTGTTCTGCTGGAGGGCCAGCTCGACGTATTTCTTGTCATAGATCTTCAGAAGAGGTGGAAAGTACCTCGCCTGTTCGATTCCTTTGAGGTATCTGGGAAACTTCCGATCCTCTTTTATATCAATGGTGTTAGAGGCGTTTTTCTGGATGAGGACCGTGACGAGGGTGTGGTTAATCAGCTCACCGAGGTGTTCTTCATCGACTACGACTGGTTCCTTGCCCTTCTCGACAATCAGAATTTTTTTCTGGATTGTTACCTCGAAATCCATAACGGATAAGGTAGGCGGCGTCAGATAGCTGTATTCCTTTGCGCCTATCGTTGTCGCCTGAAGAGCCAGCAACAAGAGGACAATCAGGCACTTTTTCATTGCGTTCCTCCTTTTATTAAATCGAAATTCCTGTTGAAGACATAATCGCCGGTCCTGACATCGAGCACAGTTAACAGAAACCGGCTCAACTCGTAGGAGAGAATTGGATAATACTGCGATATCTCGGCGGCGCGGACTCCTTTTCCCAAAGCCTCGGCTGTGGGAAACTCGACATCAGGAACCTGTCTCTCCAAAGCGATGTAGTAGATCACCTTATCGATATCATAGAAGTTTTTAATGTTCTCGCCCCATTCTCGCAAAAGAAGGGGAGATAGAAAGATGCTCTCATCCATTCCCTCCTCTTTGTACTTTTTTTGTATCAGGTATCGAGCATAGATCGATTCGAGCTTTTCGTTCACGGTGTAGCCGTTTTCGACAAAGAGATGATTCAATCCCTCTTCGAACCACGCGTTTACGATGTGGGCTGCCATGATATAGTAGAGGTGGTTCTTGACCTTTTCCTGCTTCTCGGGATCGAAGAGCCAGTAGATCTTTTCGTAGTGTTCCAGGATAGCTTTCTCTTGCTCCAGAAACTTTTCCTCATCCCCAACGGCGAACATTTCGTACATCGCCTCATAGGCGGTGCTGCTGTTGATCAGGAAATTTTTAAAGACTTCCATGCGCATGTTGATAATCGCCATCTTTTCCTCTTCGGAAACGATGCCCGCCTCTTCGACGGCTTCGACGATGAAGCTCAGGGAGTTAACCTTTTTATAGCAGTTGTACAGGAAGTTCTTGTTTAGCGCCTCATCGGATCCCAACGGCATGAAATGCGTATAGATGATCCTACCGTTTTCGGCCATGTCGATCAGCTTGAGTTGCACGCCGAGGATTTTTTCATTCAGCTTGATCGTATCAGCGGTAATCTCCTCTATCTCCCCCTTCTGCTCTGCCCAGAGGGTCTTGTAGCCTATCATGTATCTTGTGCCGTAGTAGTTCTGGAACTCCCTATAATCTCCCCCTAAAAAGGGATTGATGTGAAATACCGCACTGGTCAGTTGCCAGCCCTCCTTGTAGCGTCTCTTGTAGAGTTTCTCAAGCACATTAATTCCCTCGAGATTCGTCAGAACGGCTGTCAGCTGCTGCTCCAGCACAAAATCCTCCTCGGTGATGGGGTAGCTGCCAAAGGCCGGTATATCATCGATTTTCACGAGGACGGTATCGAGAGGCAGTCCGAGATCCTCATCGATGATTTTTTCTTCGAGACCGCTCTCAAACTCAGCGAGAACCTGCTCGGCAAAATCTATCGTCATCCTGTCCAGGAGAACAATCAGGTCTTCAGGGTAGTCTCTGGAGGTCGCGTTTATCACTCCATCCCAGAGTATCCTACCGCTCCTGTCCATATCGATGAACTTCATCCAAAGCTGCACGCCGATATAGTCGAGATTTTTATCAACAACTTTTCTCACGGAGTAGAGCAGTATCTTGTTGACATCGAACTCTTCCTCTATGTCTTCCCACGAATCGTAATCCAGCAGACTCGTGTTGAAGATGTACGAATTCCTTCTCAGCTCCTGGCGGTAGTTAACCATATAGTCCGTTTTTGCCAGACGCTCGAAGCCCTTCCCCTGGTTGGCTAGAATCGAATTGATGAATCCGTTTTCGAGATACTCAGTGAAGAAAGGATGATCGTACATATATTCTACGGTGTCGTAGACGGTGACCTCTTCCTCGTCACCCTTCTTCTTTAGCTTCTTCTCGTCCTTGAGCTCGAACCTCCGGCCCAGATCCTCAAACCATTGGCCGGTGTTGACTATCAGGACTCGGTCCCCCGCTTCTACATGCTCTTCTGCAATAGGCTGAAAAGCGTCAAATCCCAATTCGAAGACCATCGAGTAATAGCTGGCGATCTCTATCTGTGGTTTTTTGGTGACGCAGCCTGCCAGTAGAAACAGTGTCAGTGGCAGGCAGATCAAAAAGAACGCATACTTTTTCATAATCTGCTCCTTTTATTGATTTTCATCGGTAAGCTCTTTTCGCGGATAGGCATGGGACTGCGAATATGTAACCGCAAAGCGTCGATTACTCCGCCCCTCCGAGAATCACCTCATACCCCAACAGTATTTGAATGGCGTTGAGAAAGTAATCGTCGTCATCGTAAAGTGAGACAAATGATCGGTGGAATCTCAGTTCCGTTATCAATAGTCCAGGGCCGAGCGGCATGCCGTATCCCGCAGCCGCAACAACACTGATAAGCATGTCATTGTGTACGGTGTAGCCGCCCGCTCCTATATCACCATCCACATCCTCTCTGAACCTATGCAGCCCCATAACAATCGATATTTCGGGACCGACGAGAAAATACAAGATCCCCCCACCCGCGGCGAATCTCGGTTTAAGCAGAATCGGAATCTCGAGTAGGGTTACATTCGTCTGACCGTTGATCGTATCGGGAGCTTGGGCTGCATCATTGTACTCGTACGATGCACCAGTGTTTGAAAAAATCAACTCGGGCTGCACTGCGAGAAACTCAGAGATACTGATCGAAAAGAAAAACCCGCCGGTGACTCCCAGCCGTATGCCGGTCGTTTCTTCTCCAAAGTCGTCCCAGCTTGCGATCAGGTCGGTGAAGCCGTCGCCGCTGATGAACCCGATGTTTGGGCCGAGCTTGAATCCGAGCTCCACATACTGACCGAAGACCAGTGCTGCGGGCACGAAGAAAAGGAAGATAAGCACGATTATAAAGGTACTTTTCATCATCTCCTCCATTTTTAATAAAAGTTTTAGTAATAGAGACATTATAACATAACATCTAGACACAATGAATACGAGGAGAAGTTAAGTATGCGTTATGCTTCGACTAATCCCGGATGTAGCCCTCTGATAGCAGCTGATTCATCACATAGGTCAGTGTGTCGATGTCCAGCTCTTCGGCGAACTCATCTGTTAAGTTTTTGACCGAGATCCATTCTCTCTCCGACATTTTTGCATTGGGATCGTCGAATTCCCTGTTGTAGAGGTCGACTACTGCGCTGAGGTGTTCTGAGAACTCAAAGACATCCCGGTATGGGCTTTCTCCACCATAATACAGCTCGACGAAGGCATTGAACAGATCGTGTCTCATATTGACAGGCAGGTGACCGAATTGGACCAGGAAGGCTTCTCTTATCTCGGCCAGAATCCGCTCGTCTGGTTTGCCTTGGGAGTTTTGGCGGATCTTTCTCACCTTTTTGAGGTATCGATCAGAGACGTACATTTTTGGATTCTCCCGCTTTTTC
>CAZLRN010000132.1:0-3339 GCA_964561715.1 uncultured Spirochaetales bacterium | reverse complement strand
AATTCTCCAAGCCGGATTCAGCCGAAATCGTAGAAGAACCACTGTTTGCAGAGGCCGCAAAAGCCAAATTTTTTGACCTTTTCTTCCCAATCTTCCCAGCTATCTCCGTAGTGCAGAAGGTACATTTTCCTCTTGATTCGGGCCGGTAAAGCCTTCAGCTCCTCGATTCCGGCATGAACTCCCCCTGTGAAGAACTGACAGTCATGGAATATGGCCTGGAACCTGAACTTCTTGCTGAAGGAGCGCACAAGCTCGGGATCAAAGCGCGTGTCTCCTGAATAGAAGATCCGATTATCGATTATAAGGCCCGTACTCCAAAATGAGCTCTGCCAGCTGTCCGCATTGTCGGGAATATGCATCGATCTGAAGATCTTGATATTGATATCCCCGACGTTAGCCTCGTAGGTGTCTCTGGGGTAGTTGCTCAGCCACTTCGGATGAGTCACGTTCCACATGTCGCCGAAGGTGAGGGTCCTCTCAGCTTCATCGATGTTCTCATTGAAGCCCGATCCACCCTTAAGAGACATATCCCACAGCAGATGTTGAAAATCCATGTTGATGACGATGTTAGGCTTCTTGCCGGTGACGTATCGTCCCGTGATCATTACCTCTTCCAGCCCGCCGATATGATCGGCATGCGTGTGAGTCACAAAGAAGTTCTGAATGTCGCTGATCTTGATCCCCAGCTCGGCCAGTGCCTGTGGCGTTTTTGTGCCGCAGTCGACCAGGAGATGATCTTGGCCCTTGATGATGAGAAAATTGGTTTGGTAGTGACGCTTTGTGAAAGCCGATCCAACCCCGACAAAGAAGAGCTCGAGTCTCCCGTCGTTTGTCAGTGAAAGATTCTGGCCGTCATATTGGCGAATCTTCATGGCAGCCTTTAAATCTTGCTCAGGTCGTCTATTAGGCGGTCCATATCTTCCTGATCAAGATTTGATTTTCTCTCGAATGCGAGCTCCTGATTCGATTCTCTCAGTTTCCTAAGCAGGCTATAAACGACGACCATGAGTATTTTGATACCTGATTGAGATCTCTTGGCAAAGAACTCGAAAAGGTCATTCCGTGCAATACGTAGTATGGCGCTGTTCTGCGTGCTTACCACGTTGGCCGTTCGCTTGACCTTGAGAAACATGCCGGCCTCGCCGAACACATCGCCCTCGTCGAGAGTGGAGAGGAACAGCTCTTTGTTGCCCGCCTGCTTAACATAGACATTGACGCTACCCACCAACACGGCATAGAGGTACTGGCTCAGCTCTCCCTCAGATATGATGCGGTCGTTCTTTTTGTAGTTGATCACATCGGCGATTTTCAAAATCGCCTTCAGCGCATCATCATCAAGATAGCGGAAGATCATGACCTTTTTAAGCTTATCGAGATAATAGTCACTCTGTTCCGTAGCCATAGGCACTCCTTGGCCTTTTGCTACCCTCTAGTTTATAACCTTAGCGACAATGTTACAAATATTTCTCTAGCAGAGGAATAGAGAAGGGAGGGGTGTTCGGCTCAAGCGCGGCTAGCCTTTGCCGCCTTCTCTCTGTACTTCAAGACAAGCAGGAGCAGGAACAGGAGGATCGTCAGGGCGATAATAGCTGCCGCCACTATGGTGAAGGTTGTCTGAAACCCGATTCGGTCGATTATTGTGCCGAGCACTGGCGTTAAGAGGCCGCCCAACTCCATATTGGCAAAGAAATAGAAGCCTAAAATCGTGGACCTGATGCGCTTCGGAACGTTGCTGACTACATAGGACTCTGCCGTCGGTGTGCGGATAAACATATGGATGCCCCACAGGAGCAGCACGGCTGCGAATCCCAAGCCGTAGGGAATCAAAACAAGCAGGTAGACTATCGGTCCATGTAAAAAGGCGAGAATGATGAGCAGCCTATACGGCCCCAAGCGATCGGAGATGTGACCACCCAAGGGGGCGGCGAAAAAGGCGGTAGAGAAGATAATTGACAGAAAGGCCCCGGCAGTTCTCTCATCGACACCGAAATGATCGACCAGGTAGAGGGGGATGTAGGCCTGCACAGATCCGCCGAGAACACGAGCAACCAGAGTCAGGGCAACAACGGTGATCACGATCGGGAGACCCTCACCGGTTTTCCTCTCACTCTGATCTGGCTTACTGTCGGTCGATGCTGAGTCAGAAGCCGACATCTTCTTCCGAGGTACGCCCACATGCTTTCTCCGGATGAGAAGGTAGAGCAGAATTCCAAAAATGAAGAACGGACCGGAGAGGCCGAGGAAGGCTCCCCTCCACCCCCATGCGGCTGCCAGGCCGACGCCGATCAAAGGGGCCAGAAAAAAACTCGTGCTTCCGCCAACGATATGCCATCCCAGGGCTTTTCCCTGATATTTGGGCTCTACGGATGACGAGATGAGGGGTGAGGCCGAAGGATGGTAGCCTCCCGCTGTGATTCCCATAAAAACGAGCGACACGATCAGCGCGAGATAGGTTTGAGAAAAGCCTATCAGAGCTCCGGCGACGGCTACTCCTGAGATTCCCAACAGTATCAGCAATTGGGGGCCGATTCTGTCGGCCAGCCATCCGCCGGGTACCTGGCTGAGGCCGTATGCGAGAGAGAACGCTGAGATAAGCAGTCCGGACTGTGCATAGTTCAGCGAAAACTCAGAGCGAATGAAGGGCAGCAGGGGCGTCACAAGGGCTGTCAGAACGTGGTGACTGAAGTGGGAGATCATAAAGAGCGGAATCAGCTTGAACCTTCGGTAGTACTCCGCAGCTCGCTTGGTAATTGAATTGATCATAGAATGGTAGCCTGTAACTCCCTGTGCTGTTCTTCGGGTCGGGCATGGATCGAGATTCAGGATGTGATCATAAGGAATTAGCCGAGCCGTGTCCAGCCGATGAGCTTCTCAACTGCGTATGGCATCAGCAAAGACACGCCCTCAAATAAAGCTTTTACACTATTCATTTAAGAGTTTTCCTGATTTTTGCACCATATCATTTCCTCTAAGCTTTCCATACCTGCTATCACGGAGGAGAATCGTATGCCGTTTCCACAGGCTGTTGTCGATTATGCCTGGTACAAATCAGATGCCCGATGTGAGTGTACAAGAGATGCCCACGATCACTTCGGCCGATGTCGAAGAGCGCTCAACTATAGTTCCAGAGGAATCGACTCCGCTCATGGATGGGAAGCCCATCACATCAATGCGAATGCAGCAGACACGTTAGCTAACTGTGAGATCCTGTGCTACAGGTGTTTGTTGGCGATAGAAAAAGCTACCCCGCACAAAAATAGATAGATTGTTTTTTTCAGGGGATAATTGTTGGGTATTTCTTATTCCTTATCCGGCAGAAGAGCTCCTCCTTTGGTAAGC
>CAZLRN010000131.1:0-10568 GCA_964561715.1 uncultured Spirochaetales bacterium | reverse complement strand
GCTTCTAGATAGAATGTGAAAATCAACGCTTCAAACATCTTTCAATACTTTTTCTCTTGCAATTCGGACTAGAAATCCCCACGGATTTTTTTGCAAAGCGTATTTATGTATTCCCAAACTTCACACCAATTATTTCTGGTGTCGTTCTTTTCCAACACCAATCTCTCGGCCACCTCTTGGGGAGGGTTTCACCTTTTTTAATTCCGTTACACCTGAATCAGGGGGATGGCTCGGTTTAGTTTTAACGTGTTCTCGATTTGAAGCTTTTCGATCGTTTCCCAGTATTGGCCGATGAGGTAAAAGGTCTGTACGAGCGCCTTGATTGCTCAGTTTCTCGTACGCTATTCACAGTTCGCTCAGAATCTCGGCAAAACCGTCTTCATAGCCATCGGCTCGATCCTTTGCCTATATGTATATTGGAAGTAATAGGAGAATCTGGTTTTTAAAATGACATGGAGCGAGCTTGAAAATATCCTGCTCGAAAAGGTGCGGCGCGAGATCTCTACCGAGCTGACCGATGAGGAGCTCGCCGAGGCGATAAGAGAAGCCTGCAATTACCCGACTGTGATTCAGGCTATAACCGCCCAGGTCCAGGCCCTCATAAACGAGGGACTCACCGGCGGCTGAGGCCGCACCGCTGCTTTGCAGGTGCTCCTTATTGCCGAGGCTCTTCCTTAGGGAGTACATTGATAGAGTACACCTGCAACAGCCCGACCTTCTTATCTGCAACAGCTCCATAGGATGAGACCTCTTTTTGGCCTAAATTCCCCGGTTATGGGGTCTATCAAATTATGAAAGCAGGAGGAAGAAGATGAATAAAAGTGTCGCCTCTCTATTATTACTCGGCTTCATTCTGTTCGGATGTAGCAGTCCGGTGAATATGGGGCCCGATCTTACTCCCGGCGTCGATACCTCACGAGCGTTGAAGACGAACTCTGGAAGCTTGATCGAGCCGACGACAGGAGAAATCGGTCCTGGGGCCACCTACTATATTTACATCCCGCCGGAATGGAATCAGGACCTGGTTCTGTACGTTCACGGCTACGTGTTTCCTCCGGAGCAGTTTCCGCCAGGTCTGGATCTGCCTTCTTTGCCGCAGCTGCCCCAACCCAAAATTGACGATGGCCTGCTAATCGCTCTCCTGAGTGAGCGCTACGCCGTCGCTTACTCGACCTTCTCCGAAAATGGCTACGCCTTGAAGGACGGTGTCATCCGGACGCGCCAGCTACGAGGGGTCTTTGCCGACATTTTCGATAAGCCTGCACATACCTACCTCGTAGGCTACTCCCTGGGCGGTGCCATCTCCCTGATGCTGGCGGAGAAGAATCCCCAGCTATTCTCGGGGGCTCTCCTGGTATCCGGATTTGTTGGCGGAGGACAAATGCAGGTTAATTACGTGGCCAATGCTTACCTGCTTTTCGACTATTACTTCCCCGGTATTTTATACCCCATTCGAGAGATCCCGGAAAAATATACGCTTGAAGAGCTGGAACTGCTTGCTGCGAATGTTTTTAACGCGCTTAACACTGATATAGCTACTGGAGGAACGGAGATAGCCACAATGTTGAGCGTACGGGCAGATGGTGTACCTGTCTTTCAGGCTAGGCCCGGTGCTCCTATTGAAGAGACGCTGGAAGCGATCTTAAGCCCACTCGTATTCAGTCTTTTCGGAAGCAACGACATCCTGGATCGCACCCACGACCACATGCTATTCGATACTAGTGAGACTAAATACTACAGCGTGGCAGAAGGTAAATTTCTCACTCTTCCGAAGTTCGAGCCGACACCGGATGCCGCAAACTATGTAAAGCACTGGTATGAACCGACCGGCAAGCTGAAAATTCCCGTGTTAGCCCTCCACAATGAGTACGATGCTATTGTGCCGTATTATCATGAAGCGGCGTATAGTTCCAAGGTGACAGATCAAGGAAGCTCCGGTATGTGGGAGCAGTGGTTAGGCGTAGCACCTTTCGGACATTGCAACTTCTCACCTGGAGAGATCGGTGCGGCCTTGCAATATCTTAAGACGTGGGTTGAGGCACTAGACTGACCGTTGATATAGCTGAAAATGGTGATGATTCATCGGGAGGGTCAACTTTTTACAATTCCTTATCCTCTTGTCGGCCTTAGGCCCCTCGATCGCCTCCCAGTACTGTCCGATGAGATAGGCCTCTCACAAGTTTTCACCCATCGGCGGCTCCTGCCGCCAGCTCTGCCGAGACTCCAGGGCAAAAGGGCCGATTCCGTCGCTTTCGCCGACTCGCCGCCAGAGGCGGCCAAAATTGCTTCGAGCATGGCTGTGGTCCCAAAGCGTCTTGCTTAGGCCCCTCTAACCGTATACACTGAAAGGCAAGTAACTAACGTACCTGCAACGGTCCTGTTTCATTTCTTTTTCAACAGCTTATTATATCCATCACATAAAGCAGGAGGATTCCAAAATGGGCATTTACATGGCACAATGGGCTTACACTCCCGAAGCTTGGGCAAAGATGGTCAAGAACCCAGAAGACCGATCAGTGCCTGCTAAAGGGCTGATAGAGAAAGTGGGTGGACGAATGCTCTGTTATTACAACTGCTTCGGCGAGTATGATGGACTTGCGATCTACGAAGCCCCAGACGAGACTGCCGCCGCAAGTGTCGCTCTTACTGCTGTTGCACCGGGTCACCTCAAGGCATTCAAGAC
This sequence comes from uncultured Spirochaetales bacterium, assembly GCA_964561715.1. Lineage (GTDB taxonomy): Bacteria > Spirochaetota > Spirochaetia > SZUA-6 > CAZLRN01 > CAZLRN01. The sequence continues at coordinate 7,885 of CAZLRN010000131.1, read as the reverse complement.
TACCGTCCTGCTCACAGTGGAGCAAGGGATGGAGGCAATGAGAAAGTCAGGTGCTATCAGTTTTTCGGCGCCAAAGGGTTAGTTTCGGCTGACTGAGAGACATGGGACAGATTCCCCACATAAGACTCAAAAACCTTGCACGAGAGCTATATTTTGCTGCCGAAATACGCTTGCTCATCGCACATTTGCAGCGTACACTGTCCTAAAGTAACTAACGTATCTGCAACAGTTCTGCTTCTTTTCTTTTGCAGCAGATAAACGCATTATCTACTTCCGGCAGAAGTGAACTTGAGCTCATTTCATATATCATCACATAAACACGAGGAGGAAACGGACATGCATTTTAATAAAGAGAGCATTCCGGAGAAAACAGAATTCGGTGACATGGCCGTTGCTTATCAGCAATTTCCGAAGGGAACAGATATTGATGCGCTTCTCGAAGGGCTGCCCAACAACATGTGCCACTGCCCGCACTGGGGATATGTGGTAAAAGGGACGATGGTTCTCAAGTATGCAGATGGCTCTGAGGAAGAGGTTACAGCTGGCGATGTGTACTATTTCCCGCCGAATCACACAGCTGAGATCAAAGAAGACATCGCTTTCGTTGAGTTCAGCCCTAAAAAGGAATTCTCGGAAGTGATGTCGCATGTAGCGAAAAAGATGCAGGGCACATCTTAGCCTCATCATCGAAGATTTCTAAAGACCCTATCCCTGCTACGGAGCAATACCTTTACGAACTAATTGAATAGAGCCGCTTTCGGCTGCTTCTGGGCCACGATACAGATTTCCCACATAAGACTTGTAAAAGAGACTTACAAAAGCCATCGCTGAAGGGCCTTGTAGTTAATCTTTTGACCGAGGGTGACTGGATACCCCTAGGAGTTTGCGCTAGAATATTCACAACAACGATTTAACAACGATCTTTGCACGTCTCCCTACACCAGTTTTAGGACACATTCTAGTACCTATAGGAACCGGAGGTGTTTCAGATGATTATTTAGGTAATCACATATCATGCTCTGCTTGGCAAGGATGCCGAGGGTTGGAAGATATATCTTGGATGCATGAAGGAATCCGTAAAGTTGTTCAATATCTAAAAGAACAGAAACTGTGGAATAAAATGTAGCACTTTTTGTATGATTTTTTAGAGTTACTGCGAATAGGGATGCGTCCACGTCTAAGACGTGTACGTTTAGCAAAAATAAATGTAGTACTTTTTGTAGTACTTTTGGTATCAATTCAGGGGGATTTTCGTCACCTTTCAGGGTTCCTATTTTTGTTCAAATTGTTATAATATAGATGGTTAGGGAATGTGAGTGATCATCAGGGATTGGCTACACCCGTCTGGGGGGCGTGGGGTCTGCGGTTCAAATCCGCCCAGCCCGATGGAGAGGCGATATTCTGCTTGGGATATCGCCTTTTTTTGTTCAGAGTGGTCCAAGTGGGGCGGATTTGAACCTGCAGCTAACACGCGTCTCAATCGGCATATTCGATGAATTCTTCGCAGTATTCGCTGTAGGGGCGGATCTTCTTATAGTTGCGGGAGAATCTCAATTTGGGATGGACTTCTCTCACGAGCCTGTCGGCGGAGCCTTCGTTGGAGAGCCTGCAGATTCTTTTTGTATCCACTTGGAGGATTTTGCAGGCTTCGAGAGTCGGGCAAAAATTAGCGGATCGGAATACCAATTTCCTCTCGTCTCTCTCAACAACTGGACACTCAGCTTCTGTCGTTCGGAAGCGGGCCAGCAAGACCCGATAGGCTTTTAAAAGCGCACTATCGGCACTCGGCATGCCACGATTCTGTGACCTGTACCATTCGATGCGTTTCTCGGCGCGTTGCCGATCATAGGATCGTAGCTCGGCATCGGTGGCGTTCCTCAATTTTTTTATCTCGGCTCTCACCTCTTGGTTATAGAGGACGGCGCATTCGTTTCGGAGAATGTGCTTCTCGACTCGCACAGCAGCATTGGCTCTGTCAAACAGCTCTTCGCAGGACAGGCGGATCCGATTGCGTCCCTGTTCAATGGTCTCCTCTATGCTGTAGCCATAAACGATGTATCCGATGTTCGCCCATACGATCGCCGCGGCGCACATCGGGCATGGCTCATGGGTAGACAGTATGACACAACCGCCAAGATTCTTCCCCAGGAACCTAGATGCCCTTCGAATGGCAATAATTTCAGCATGAGCTGTAGCGACTCCTTCGGTCTCCTCCGTGTCATGGGCTCGGGCAACAACTTCGTTATTCTTTATTATCACGGCCCCGAATCCATGGTTGCCCTCACGAAGACTCTCTTCGGCCTCTTCGATGGCGAATTTCATGTTTCTCTCTAAATCCATGGAACCCGACATTGATCATCCCCGCGGCAAAGATATCGATAAAAGCCTGGAAAACAAGAAAAAAGATACAACACAATTTCCAATGGTAGCAATGCCGGAGACGCTTCTGTGTCGGCTTCTGTGTCGGTTTGACCGGGAAGCTAAGAGCGTATCTATCAGGTCAGATCAGTATCGAACCGCTTCAAGGATGTGCCTTGAAATTGACAGCTCGAGGGCTTCATGAGTACATTTACGACTTGAAGTACGGCTTAAGAGGGGTGTAATGCCAAAACCCATGATTGTACGGAATTTAATCCATACCATAGAGTAAAGACTATGACCGAAAAGACCATCAGTACGGAGCCGTCACTGCAACTGCTGCAAAGAGGCAAGCTCATCTTTCAGAGTTATGGGAACTGGCTCCATCCTCTCTTCGAGCTCGAGGACTTTCTTGGTATGAATGACCATCCTCTGGCTGAGATGCTGCTGCGTGACAAGATCATCGGAAAGGCCGCAGCGTTGCTCATCGTGCGCCTCGGCATTCGGCAGGTAGAGGCCGGATTGTTGAGCAGGCTGGGAGAAAACACGCTGAAGGCTAATGGCATTCGCTATACCTTCAGGGAGCGAGTCGATCGAATTTCCTGTCAAACCGAAGAGCTGCTGAAAAGTTGTGACGATCCGGATAAGGCCTACGGCATTTTGGCAAAACGAGCCGGGCGAGATGAAAAAAAGAGATACAGCGCATGAAGCTCGAGTCTGGTAAGGACGAATCCGCCATATTGTTGAAAAACGTATCGGTCGACTTAGGCAGGCAACGCGTTCTAAATAATCTGAGCGCTACCATCGAGAGGGGCGAAAGGCTTCTCATCACTGGAGAAAACGGAGCAGGGAAGACCACCCTTCTCAAAACCGTATTGGGTTTGATCACTCCGGTACTCGGAGACGTGCGTGTTTTGGGAACAGCCGTAGGCTCCAGAGAGTGGCGGCTTCAGCGCAGGCGAGTTGGTTACCTCAACCAGGAGTTCGCCGCTACGGATCTTTCGATTACCGCCTATGAGGTAGCGGAAATCGGCGCCAGCGAAGTCCCGGCAACACGAAGAGAGCGGCGAGAAATTGTTGCAGACGCCATGAATGCCATGGGTTGCCTGAAGCTGAGAGATCGACTCTACACTGAGTTGTCCGGAGGCGAAAAGCGGAAGGTCGACCTCGCTCGATGCCTGAGTCAACGAGCCGAGGTGTTGCTACTGGATGAACCAACGTCCTTTCTTCACCCAGAGGCAAAAGAAGAGATACTTGCGATTTTACAGACCTTGAGCGACAGAGAGGGCATCACTCTTCTTATGGTTTCTCACGAACATGGCGGATCGGGACTACAAGATTGGAGAAGAAGAGACCTCTTCGAAGGCCAGCTGCTTAAAGTAGAAGAGGCGGAGAGGCTTATATCATCGTGAGTGCCCTTGTTTATGAGCCCGTTCTCCGTGGATTCCTGGCTCTTCTCACCGTAGGTGCAGTTTTTCCGCTCAACGGCGTTTTCATCTTAAGACTCAACCTTATTGCTCTGCGTTTCACTCTTATGCACGGCGCTCTGTTGGGCGGAGCCGTAGCCTTGGGATTGCATCTGGATCCACTCGTTTTGGCCATCCTATTCGATCTGACTCTCGTTGTGTTGGTCGCCCTGGTATCCCGCAAAATAAACTTGAACGCCGGATACGTTACGATCTTTCTCATGGTTCTCACCGTGGGGTTGGCTGTTGTTGCGATACACCGCTTTGGAGTAGCCGCGAAAGATACGCTTGCGATTCTTTGGGGGAGCCTCTTTGCTCTCTCCCCCTCGGATCTCTTCCTGACGGTTTTCTTCTCAGTCATGATTCTGCTTTTTGTAGTAAGTTCATTTCGAAGGTTGAAGGCCGTGCTCTTCAATAGAGATATCGCCTTTTCTGCAGGAATTCGGGCCGAGTTCTATCATGCCGCGATTCTTGTGATAACCGGCATCACCGTCGCTTTCTGCATGAGGTTGATCGGAGCCCTGCTTTTGGACGCTCTTCTGCTGCTCCCGGCTATCGCTGGCTCCGTATTCGCTCGAAGCATGAAAGGGCTTTTCATACTGGCCGCAATCTTTGGATTGTTGAGCAGTCTCTCAGGTTTTTTTCTCTCCCTTGTGGTGGATATTCCCGCCAGCGCGGCGGTCACCATCGTTGCATCCCTGATTCTTGGAATCGGCATCGTGTTGAAGAGGTTTCGGAGGGAGAGAATCGAGGTTTCTACCTAAACAAGGAGCGATAAAGATGATGAGAAGTTTCCGAACCATATACCGTAGGAAAATCAGCCTCTATGTGGCAGCTGTGTTCCTCTTCGCCGTTTTCCTGATCACGCCGCAGAGCCTCTCTGCCGAAGGACAGAAGGAGGGACGAGCATCGGTGTTGGCTACGACTAGCTGGACGGCTGCCTTTGCGAGGGCCGCTGGATTGAGCGAGATAAGAATCCTCGCTCCTTATGAGATGCCCCATCCCTCCGAGTACGAGCTCAAACCCTCGGAACTGCGAGCTGTAGCGGAGGCGGATCTGATTATATATGCCGGATACGAGATTATGGTCCAACGGTTGAAATCCGCTGTCGGCCAATCCGAAGCCAAGCTATTGCAGATCAGCACGGATTACAGCCTGGCCACCTTGCGAGAGTCACTCGGCAAAATCGCTGCGATCAGCAAGACGGAGAGTTTTGCCCAAAAAAGCATAAGCGAGATCACGGAGATGTATGAAGACTGGCGGGAAGAGCTTCGGAAGGCTGGACTATTGGGCAGTCCCGTTGTTGTTCATGTGTTTCAAAAGCCCCTGGCAGAGGAATTGGGCTTCGAAGTGAAAGGCGTTTTCGGGCCAGCCCCTCTCGAAGCCAAACAGATTGCGACTCTCTCTGAGAAATCAGTGCGGTTGATAATCGACAACAAGCACAATCCCGTCGCCACGCCTTTGAGAGAAACCCTTGGCGAGATTCCTTACGTGTCGCTTATCAACTTTCCTGCCTCAAGAGATAGTGGCACCCTTCTGGATGTTCTCGAGTCAAACAGGCGGACCCTGGCTTCGGCGTTTTCGATCCCGACTGAATAGACCCCTTCCTTGAATTAGCCCGGGGGAAGTTGTAAGATCCGGTTCGTGAGGAGATCGGATCCCGTATATTTAGAAAAAAGGCGAATTAGGAGAGACGCTCTCGGCAGGCTTTCTCGAATGGACGAGAGTGAGGTTGAAAGAGCCTCCGACAAAATCCTAGAGGATCTTATCGAAACGACCTGGTGGGGAGAGGCATCGCTCATTCTGACCTACCTCTCGATGAAGAAGGAAGTAGCAACGGATAGAATGATCGATGCCGCCCATAGCGCTGGAAAAGAGGTCGCTGTTCCCTGCATCGATGGTAAATCGATGATATTCTACACCCTAAATCCCGCAGGCCAGGAGTATACCTTTAACTGGTACGGCATTCGAGAGCCTGAACGAAACGGTGATCCCTTCAGTTCCACCAAAGCGGCGAATGCATCGATCCTGCTCATTGTACCCGGCTTGGCTTTCGACAGGAAGCTATACAGATTGGGTCGTGGGGGCGGATACTACGACCGCTTTATTCACGAGCTTCGCCAGGAGTCCCGGCTCACCCTAACGGCGCTTGGCGTTTTTTTTCATATTCAACGCGAATCGTCGCTGCCTACGGATCCATGGGACGAACTGCTGGATGCCGTTCTGACGGATAGAGAGCTGCTATCGTAGAGGATGCGGACTAAATACTGAAACTTGATCCTTTCAATCGATGTTATTACACTAAAAGCTGGACGAACAATAAGAATGGTATAAGGAAAACGAGGAAGTACGCATGGGTGAGATCAAGTCGGCTTTGGAAATTGCTCTCGAGCGAACGAAATCAGTCGAGGTGAATAGGGAAACCATCGAAGCGAACAAATTCCAGAAAGAGGGAAAATCGCTGATCTCTAAATTTCTTGATGATTCTTCGGTCAATCTGGAAGCAAGCCTCAAGAGATACGGCGGCAAACAGGCGCAATGGGTCAAGGAAGGGATGTTTCAGGTGCTTCTGGCCAATCTTGTGCTGCCTCAGGATCAAATCGCCTTAAAAAAAGCGAGACGGATAGGAGAGGCGGTTTTAGATGTCATGGGAAACAAGCGAAATTTGAAAAATATTTTCGCGCAGCTGGATTCTTTCTTTGAAGAGTATATAGGGGAGAAAGAACGCCTCAGAGAGGCCTTGACTCAGCAGTATACTCCCCGTTTGAAGCAGAAGGAAGAGGAGCTCTCAAAAAAAATGGGGGGTCCGGTCAGCATTGACGTCAATTCGGACCCTGAGTTTTTATCCCTGCTCAGAAAAACCTTGAATCAACTCGATGATCGGTATCAGGCTGTGCTGAATCAGGCCAAGGATCAACTGTCTTCTATCTATCAAGCCTAGGTTTTTGCACGAGTTTCTCTATCGTGCTTTGTACCTCTTTCAGTGTCAGATTCTCGTAGCTCTCACGGGTGTCGAGATCCTTCAGAGTGACAGTGCCCTTGTTTCGTTCATCCTCTCCGCAAATGAGAGCGAATCTATACCTTTTTTTCTCTGCATATTTAAACTGACGGGCTAGCTTCTTCTTTTCAGGGTAGACCTCGGCGGTGACGCCGGCGTCCTGTAGAGCAGAGGCCAGAAAGTGGTAATACCCTAGGTAATGCTCATCCATACACAGGATAAGCAGCCCTCTCTGTGATTGCGAATCCTCTGGTTTGTCTAGGCCTTCCATCGCAGCGAGCAGGCGATCCAGCCCAATGGATGAACCCACTCCCGGAATTTTCTCGTCGGTGTAGAGCGAAGCCAGATTGTTGTAACGCCCCCCTGAACAGATTGATCCCAATCGCTCCTGGTCCAATAGGTATGTTTCGTAAACCAATCCCGTATAGTAGTCGAGGCCCCGGGTAATCGAGGGATCCAGCACAAAATACTCTTCGAGTTTCAACTCCACGATCAGCTTGGCAATCTGCCTCAGACGCTCTGTATCTTCAGCGGCGCCGCCGGCCTCGGATTCCATTTTGGCGAGGGTATTGTCGATGGAATCTTCTGCCGTGATGAAATTCAGGATGCTTTTAGTTTTTTGATCATCCGCGATTGAGGAGAGTTGAGTTTGGATTTGCCTGACTCCCAGCTTGGGCAATTTGTCAACGATTCTGAGGATTTCTATGCTCTGCCGGCTCAGATCGAGGCGATCGAGCAATCTGTTGAAGGTCCCCCTGTGAGAGTAGTGAATGCTGAATTTGCCGATTTCAAGAGCCTGCATGCATCTTGCCATGACAAGCAGGATCTCAAAATCAGCTGATGTCGAGTCGGTGCCGACAATATCGAAATCGCACTGCATGAACTCCCGGTAGCGACCCTTCTGCGTGTTTTCCCCTCTCCAGACTTTAGCGATGTGGTAGCGTTTGAATGGCAGATAGAGCTTGGCGTGGTGGCTGGCCATGAACCTGGCAAAGGGCACCGTTAAATCGTAGCGCATGGCCACATCTCTCTTGCCATGGTCGAAAAAGCGATAGACCTGCGC